>JAPOVX010000291.1 GCA_026707935.1 Paracoccaceae bacterium | reverse complement strand
CCGGGAGGGCGGCAAGACCGTCGGCGCCGGAGTGGTCTCGAGGATCATCGAGTAAAGACGGAATCCCCGCAGACGGGACTTCCGGGGAACCAGGGACAGGACGAGGCCAGGGAAAGCCGGATTCGCATCCGGCCCTTCCGCCCGCCGGACGCCGGTCCGTCACGATGCCGGGCGTTGGCCCGGGGGATCCGTCCCGCAGGATCCGGATCACGATCGATCTCGTGCAATGGCTTGCGCAACTACGCTGTGGCTGGTACTCGGGTCGAGTTCTGATAGGGGTGTAGCTCAGTCGGTAGAGCATCGGTCTCCAAAACCGAGGGCCGGGGGTTCGAGTCCCTCCGCCCCTGCCAGGGATTTGCCCTTGGTCTCTCGACCGCGGGTGGCAAGGAGAAGACGGCACGATGATGAATCCGTTCGTATTCATGCAGCAGGTCCGGGCCGAGGTGGCCCGCGTGGTCTGGCCGACGCGCAAGGAGACGGCAATCACGACCGTGATGGTATTTCTCATGGCCACGGTCGCGGCTTTGTTCTTCTTTCTCGTGGACCAGGTTGTTCGGCTGGGCTTGACGGGAATCCTCGACATGGCCACTTGATCAGCCGGGTGGATTCTGTTAACAATTCGCGAAACGATACCCGGCGGTGCTGGCCGATTCGGGCTGCTTGTCGTGTTTTCGTTGGCACAGGAACCGCAACCCCTTGAAAAATAGAAATTCCTGCGGCAATGCCGCCGTGTTTTGGCAGGACGTCAAGCGATATGGCTAAGCGTTGGTATTCGATCAGCGTGCTGTCCAATTTCGAAAAACGGGTGCGCGATTCGATTCTGGACGTTGTGAGCAACGAGGGGATGGATGAATCGATCGTCGAGGTCTGCGTTCCGACCGAAGAAGTCATCGAGATCCGGCGGGGCAAGAAAGTCAATACCGAAAGACGATTCATGCCGGGCTACGTTCTCGTGAAAATGGAGATGTCGGAACGGGGGTACCACCTGATCAACAACATTCACCGGGTCACCGGATTTCTCGGCGAACCCGGAAAGCCGTCGCCGCTGCCCGACGCCGATGTCGACCGGATCCTGAACAGGGCGCGCGAAGGCAGCGAACGGCCGCGCGCGCGCATCAGTTTCGACATCGGCGAAAGCGTCAGCGTCATCGACGGGCCGTTCGAAGGATTCTCCGGCATGGTCGAGGATGTTGACGAGGAAAATGCGCGCCTCAAGGTCAGCGTGTCGATTTTCGGACGCGCAACCCCGGTCGACCTGGAATACACCCAGGTGTCGAAACTGAGCTGACCCCCGGCTCGCGGGCAGGGGAAAACCGGCGTGAGGCCCTGGACAGGGCCGGACTTGGAATTGAACGGGTTCGCGTGGAGAACCGGACCCGGGTGAAGGGAGGCCGGCATGGCCAAGAAGGTAGTCGGAAAAGTCAAGCTCCAGGTGCCGGCAGGGCAGGCCAACCCGTCGCCGCCGGTCGGCCCGGCGCTCGGCCAGCGCGGCATCAACATCATGGAATTCTGCAAGGCGTTCAATGCCAGGACCCAGGACATGGAGCCCGGTGCGCCATGCCCGACGATCATCACCTACTATGCCGACAAGTCATTCAGCATGGAGGTCCGGACTCCGCCCGCATCGCACTTCCTGAAAAAGGCCGCCGGACTGGAGAAGGCCGCAAATACGCCGGGGCGAGAAGTCATGGGGTATGTCACCCGGGCGCAGGTGCAGGAAATCGCCGAGGCGAAGATGCGGGACCTGAACGCGTACGACGTCGAATCGGCCATGCAGATCGTGCTCGGTTCGGCGCGCTCCATGGGAATCGAGGTCAGGGGGTAGAGACATTGGCAAAACCCGGAAAGAGAATTCGCACGGCCCGGAACGAGGTCAAGGACAAACGCTCCGTTCCCCTGGTCGAGGCCGTGGCCCTGATCAGGGGCAATGCGACCGCAAAGTTCGATGAAACCGTCGAGATCGCCATGAACCTGGGTGTCGACCCGCGGCACGCGGACCAGATGGTCCGGGGCGTTGTGGAGTTGCCAAACGGGACCGGGAAACACGTACGCGTGGCGGTTTTCGCCCGCGGCGAGAAGGCGGACGAAGCGAAGGAAGCCGGTGCGGACATTGTCGGAGCCGAGGATCTGATGGAGACGATTCAGGGTGGCACCATCGAATTTGACCGGTGTGTCGCGACGCCCGACATGATGCCGGTGGTCGGACGGCTCGGGAGGATACTTGGTCCGCGCAACCTGATGCCGAATCCCAAGGTCGGTACCGTGACCAAGGATGTTGCGGGCGCGATCAAGTCCGCGAAAGCCGGCCAGGTCCAGTTTCGCGTCGAGCGCGCAGGCGTTGTCCACGCGGGCATCGGCAAGGCTTCCTTCGACGAGGACAAGCTGGTCGAGAATGCCCGGGCGTTTGTCACGGCAATCAGCCGCGCAAAGCCCCAGGCGGCAAAGGGAACGTATCTGAAGAAGATCTCGCTGAGTACAACCATGGGGCCCGGAGTATCCGTCGACATCGCGGATGCCACGGGTCATTGAGACGTTTGGTCGGCCCGGCGGGCCGGCCGACGGGGGCGGGCAGGGAGCCTGCCTGAAACTGTCCGAGACGGCGGGTGCCCGCGAGGGCTTAATGTCCTGCCTGAGACGGGAAACGTTCGAATTGGCCAGGGGTTTCGACTCCGGGGCGGTTTTGGAAGGAACCCGTATCCGAGGACTGCCAAGATGCCGGCATCGCGGGCGCTGCCCGCCTCGACGGCAAAACCCGGCCGGGAGGAGTACCTCCCGCCAATTGGAGAAAGACTGTGGATAGAGCCCAGAAAGAAAAGGTGGTCGAGGATCTCGGCCGGATCTTTACGGACTCTGGTGTGGTCGTGGTCGCGCATTACCAAGGCCTGTCTGTCGCCGAAATGCAGGATTACCGAAGGCGCATGCGCGACTCGGGCGGAGTCGTCCGGGTGGCCAAGAACCGGCTCGCAAGGATCGCCCTCAGGGGCACCCCGTGCGAGGGCATTTCCGACCTCCTGTCCGGGATGACGGTTTTCGCCTTTTCGGAGGATCCGGTCACCGCGGCAAAGGTCACGGAATCCTACGCCAGGGACAATGGCAAGCTCGTCGTCCTCGGCGGGTCCATGGGTGGCACGACCCTCGATCCCTCGGGCGTCCAGGCAGTTGCGTCGATGCCGTCACGCGAGGAGCTGATTGCGTCCATCGTGGCCTGCATCTCGGCGCCTGCGTCGGGCGTCGCAGCCGCAATAGGCGCACCGGCGTCAGGCATCGCGGGCGTCCTGTCCGCGGTGGAGGAATTGAGGGAAGCCGCCTGATCGGGACCCGCTGACCGCGGGGACACCCGGCCGGAAGGGCCCGCGGAACACGGCGGCGCTGCCGCGGCGGGACACAGGATCTGAACCCAGGAACAGAAACCCAGAACGAACGGAACACGAAAATGGCTGATCTGAAGAAAATGGCAGAGGAAATCGTGGGACTGACGCTTCTCGAAGCGCAGGAACTCAAGACGATTCTGAAGGAAGAATACGGCATCGAGCCGGCCGGAGGCGCCGTCATGGTCGCCGGTCCCGGCGCTGGCGGAGTTGCCGAGGAAGCCGCGGAAGAAAAGGATTCATTCGACGTCATCCTCAAGTCGTTCGGCGAAAAGAAGATCAATGTGATCAAGGAAGTCCGCGCCATTACCGGTCTTGGCCTGAAAGAGGCCAAGGAGCTGGTGGAAGCGGGCGGAAAAACCGTCAAGGAAGGTGCGACAAAGGCGGAGGCCGAGGAAATCAAGTCCAAGCTCGAGGCCGCCGGCGCAGAGGTCGAACTCACCTGAACACGCCCCGGGCCGGGGAGGCCTGGCCAACGGGGACGAAGAACCCGGGACCCGGCCCGCATCCGGGTCCCGCCAAAAAGACCAGGGGATTTTCCAGGACCCCCGGCAGACTGTTACCGGGCCGCAAGCCGGACACGACACGTTCAGCGGGAAGGGGCGCCGGAACAACACGATTCCAGTTCGGAGCCGCCATCCCGGCAGGCTCCGTTCAAGATTCGCGTCAAAAATAGCGAGCGACAGACATGGCATCGACCCCATCCAGCAATTCCAGCCAAATCTCCGGAACCAACGGAGCGACGCCGTTGATCCAGGCGCTGACCGGTCAGAACCGGATACGCCGGTACTACGGCAAGATCCGCGAAGTCCTGGACATGCCGAATCTCATCGAGGTCCAGAAAAGCAGTTACGACCTGTTCCTGAATTCAGGCGATGAGCCGGAGCCGACGGACGGCTACGGCATCCAGGGCGTGTTCCAGTCGGTATTTCCGATCCGGGATTTCAACGAAAATGCAATCCTGGAATTCGTCGGCTACGAGCTTCAGCCGCCCAAGTACGATGTCGATGAGTGCCAGCAGCGCGACATGACCTATTCGGCGCCCCTGAAGGTCACGTTGCGGCTGATTGTCTTTGACGTGGATGACGACAAGGAATCCCGCTCGGTCAAGGACATCAAGGAACAGGACGTCTACATGGGAGAAATCCCGTTGATGACGAAGAACGGAACCTTTGTCTACAACGGCACCGAACGCGTTGTCGTCTCGCAGATGCACCGCTCGCCGGGCGTCTTCTTCGACCACGACAAGGGCAAATCGCACTCGTCGGGAAAACTCCTGTTCGTCTCCAGGATCATTCCGTACCGGGGATCCTGGCTGGACCTGGAGTTTGACGCGAAAGACCTCGTGAACGCTCGGATCGACCGAAAGCGGAAGCTCCCCGTGACGACCCTCCTCTATGCGCTTGGCATGGATCAGGAGGACATCTGCGACAAGTTCTACAACACGGTCACGTACCGGTTCATCGAAGAGAAGAACTGCTGGGCCGCCCCGTTTTTCCCGAGGAGAATCCAGGGCACGAAGCCGGCCTTTGACATCGTTGATGCGGCGACCGGCGAAATCGTGGCCCCGAAGGGCGAAAAGGTGACTCCCCGCACGGTCAGGAAACTGCTGTCGACCGGTGCTGTCACGGAGACATTCTACCCGTTCAATTCCATCAACAGCCGGTATTCGGCAAAGGATATCATCGATGAGGACACCGGCGAGATCTGGGTCGAGGCCGGCGACGAAATAACCGTCGAGACAGGCGAAGACGGGGAAATCGTCGGGGGCACCCTGAAAACGCTGATGGACAACGGGATCACCGAAATCCCGACTCTCGACGTCGACCACGTGAATACCGGCGCCTACATCCGGAACACGATGTCGATCGACAAGAACCACAACCAGGAAACCGCGCTCGAGGACATCTACCGCGTATTGCGGCCCGGCGAACCGCCGACGCCGGAAGCGGCATCGAGCCTGTTCAAGAGCCTGTTTTTCGATCCCGAGCGTTACGACCTGTCGGCGGTCGGGCGCGCAAAGATGAACCTGCGCCTGGACCTCGATGCCGACGACGCGGTTCGCACGCTCCGCAAGGAGGACATCGTTGGCGTGGTCAGGGCCCTGGTCGAGTTGAGGGACGGAAAGGGAGAGCCCGACGACATCGATCACCTTGGCAACAGGCGGGTCCGTTCCGTCGGCGAACTGATGGAAAACGCCTACAGGTTGGGGCTGCTGAGGATGGAACGGGCGATCAAGGAACGCATGAGTTCCGTTGATATCGACACCGTCATGCCCCAGGACCTGATCAATTCCAAACCGGCCGCGGGGGCCGTTCGCGAGTTTTTCGGCTCGTCCCAGCTTTCCCAGTTCATGGACCAGACCAACCCGTTGTCGGAAGTGACGCACAAGCGCCGGCTGTCGGCGCTGGGGCCGGGCGGGCTGACGCGGGAACGGGCCGGGTTCGAGGTCAGGGATGTCCACCCGACCCACTACGGCCGGATTTGCCCGATCGAAACGCCCGAGGGTCCGAATATCGGCTTGATCAACTCGCTGGCTTCCTACGCCAGGGTCAACAAGTACGGGTTCATCGAAACCCCGTACCGGCGGGTCAAGGACAGCCAGGTGACCGATGATGTCCAGTACATGTCGGCGACGGAGGAAATGCGGCACACGGTGGCCCAGGCCAATGCACAGCTCGACGAAGACGGGCGATTCATCAACGACCTGGCATCGACGCGGAAGGGCGGCGAGTTCATGCTCAACGCGCCGGAAAACATCGATTTCATCGACGTGTCTCCGAAACAGCTGGTGTCCGTGGCGGCTTCGCTGATTCCGTTCCTCGAGAATGACGATGCCAACCGGGCGCTGATGGGATCCAACATGCAACGCCAGGCCGTACCCCTGTTGAGGGCGGAGGCCCCCTTTGTCGGCACCGGAATCGAGCAGGTCGTCGCCCGGGACTCCGGAGCGGCCATCACAGCCGTCCGCTCGGGGATAATCGACCAGGTGGATGCCATGAGGATTGTCGTCCGGGCAACGGACGACCTTGACCCGGGAGATCCCGGGGTCGACATCTACCGGCTGAGGAAGTTCCAGCGCTCCAACCAGAATACGTGCATCAACCAGCGCCCGCTGGTGAAGGTCGGCGATCGCGTGGTCAGGGGCGAGGTCATCGCGGACGGGCCGTCGACCGACCTCGGCGAGCTTGCCCTGGGCAAGAACGTGCTCGTCGCCTTCATGCCCTGGAACGGATACAACTACGAGGACTCGATCCTGATTTCCGAGCGCATCGTGCGGGACGATGTCTTTACCTCGATCCATATCCAGGAATTCGAGATTTCGGCGCGCGATACGAAGCAGGGTCCGGAGGAAATCACCCGGGATATCCCGAATGTCGGCGAGGAGGCCCTGCGCAATCTCGACGAGGCCGGCATTGTCTATATCGGGGCGGAAGTGGGCCCGGGCGACATTCTCGTGGGCAAGGTCACGCCGAAGGGCGAGAGTCCGATGACCCCTGAAGAAAAGCTCCTGAGGGCGATCTTCGGCGAGAAGGCTTCCGATGTCCGGGACACGTCGTTGCGTCTGCCTCCTGGCGACTTCGGCACGGTCGTGGAGGTTCGGGTTTTCAATCGCCACGGCGTCGACAAGGACGAGCGTGCGCTCCAGATCGAACAGGAGGAAATCGAACGCCTTGCCCGGGACCGGGACGACGAACTCGCGATTCTCGAGCGGAACATCTACTCGCGGCTGCGGGGGATGATCCTGGGCAAGACGGCGGTCAAGGGACCCAAGGGGGTCAAGCGCGGAGCGCTCATCGATGAACAGCTGCTCGCGACTCTGAGCCCGGGCCAGTACTGGCAACTGGCGCTTGGGGATGAAGCCGATGCCGCGCCGGTCGAGGCGCTGAACCGCCAGTACAAGGCGCAGAAGTCTGCCTTGCTCGCCCGTTTCGAAGACAAGGTGGAGAAGGTCCGCAAGGGAGACGACCTGTCGCCGGCGGTGATGAAGCTGGTCAAGGTCTTCGTCGCGGTCAAGCGAAAGTTGCAACCCGGCGACAAGGTCGCCGGACGGCACGGCAACAAGGGAGTCATTTCCAAGGTGGTTCCCGAGGAGGATATGCCGTTCCTGGCGGACGGCACCTCGGTGGATGTGGTCCTGAACCCGCTTGGCGTCCCGAGCCGGATGAATGTCGGGCAGATTCTCGAGACCCATATGGGCTGGGCAGCGCGCGGTCTCGGGCGGGCGGTCGACGAAGCGCTTCAGGGTTATGACCGCAACGGCGATGTCGAACCCGTCAGGTCTTCCATGCGCGTGGCCTACGGGGATCAGACCTACGATCAGGCGATCGAAAGCCTCGACGACGAATCCATCGTGGATGCGGCCCGAACCGTGCGCCATGGCGTACCGATCGCGACGCCGGTGTTCGATGGCGCAAAGGAACTCGACGTCGATGACGCCCTGCTGCGCGCGGGATTCGACACCTCGGGGCAGTCCGTTCTCTTCGACGGCCGTACCGGCGAGGAGTTCGCGCGACCGGTCACGGTGGGAATGAAGTACCTGATGAAGCTGCATCATCTGGTCGATGACAAGATTCACGCACGTTCGACCGGGCCGTATTCCCTGGTGACCCAGCAGCCGCTCGGAGGAAAGGCCCAGTTCGGCGGCCAGAGATTCGGCGAAATGGAAGTCTGGGCGCTGGAAGCCTACGGCGCCGCGTACACCTTGCAGGAAATGCTGACCGTCAAGTCGGACGATGTTGCGGGGCGGACGAAGGTCTACGAGTCCATCGTCAAGGGCGAGGATGACTTCAAGGCCGGGGTTCCGGAATCCTTCAACGTTCTCGTCAAGGAGATCCGTTCGCTGGGCCTCAACGTGCAGTTGATGGAATCCGAACCTGCCTAGACGCGGGAACCGCGGGCAGGAACCGAGCGCAAACCCACCGATTCAGGACGGCGCGGTCCTGACATCTCGAGGATCCGGGAGCAGATCATGAACCAGGAAATCTTCCACAACCCGTCTCGTTCGAACCAGCCGGTACGGAGCTTCGACGAAATCCGGATCTCGCTGGCGTCGCCGGAGTGCATCCTGAGTTGGTCCTTCGGGGAAATCAAGAAACCGGAGACGATCAATTACCGGACCTTCAAGCCGGAGCGCGACGGGCTGTTCTGCGCCAGGATCTTCGGGCCGATCAAGGATTTCGAGTGCCTGTGCGGCAAGTACAAGCGAATGAAGTATCGCGGCGTGACCTGCGAGAAATGCGGCGTGGAGGTCACGCTGCAAAAGGTTCGCAGGGAGCGCATGGGGCATATCGAACTGGCGGCTCCGGTTGCGCATATCTGGTTCCTGAAGTCGCTGCCGTCCCGCATCGGACTGATGCTGGGCATGAAACTCCGGGATCTGGAGAGCGTCCTCTATTTCGAGAAATACCTGGTGATCGACCCCGGGCTGACAGACCTGGAATATCAGCAGCTGTTGAGCGAGCAGGAATACCTGGAGGCCCAGGACACCTACGGTGCCGACGCGTTCAATGCCAATATCGGTGCCGAGGCGATTCGCGAAATGCTTGCCAATGTCGACCTGGAAGCGGACGCCAGGGAACTTCGGGAAGATCTTGCGGCGACCAACAGCGAACTCAAGCAGAAGACCATCGTCAAACGCCTGAAGGTGGTCGAGAGTTTCATCGAATCCGGCAACAGGCCGGAATGGATGATCCTGACCGTTCTTCCGGTCATTCCGCCTGAACTCAGGCCACTGGTGCCTCTCGACGGCGGCCGGTTCGCAACGTCCGACCTGAACGACCTTTACCGTCGCGTCATCAATCGGAACAACCGGCTCAAGCGGCTGATCGAACTGCGGGCGCCGGACATCATCGTGCGCAACGAAAAGCGCATGCTTCAGGAATCGGTCGACGCCCTCTTCGACAACGGTCGGCGCGGACGGGTCATCACCGGCACCAACAAGCGCCCCCTGAAATCGCTTTCCGACATGCTGAAGGGCAAACAGGGCCGGTTCCGGCAGAACCTGCTCGGGAAGCGCGTCGATTTCTCTGGACGATCCGTGATCGTGACCGGGCCCGAGCTCAAGTTGCACCAGTGCGGTCTGCCAAAGAAGATGGCCCTGGAGCTGTTCAAGCCGTTCATCTACGCGCGCCTCGACGCGATGGGCCAGACCACCACGGTCAAACAGGCAAAGAAATACGTCGAATCCGAGCGATCCGAGGTCTGGGACATACTCGACCGGGTCATCAGGGAACATCCTGTTCTCCTGAACAGGGCGCCGACGCTGCACCGCCTCGGAATCCAGGCATTCGAACCCGTTCTGATCGAAGGCAAGGCGATCCAGTTGCACCCGCTGGTATGTTCCGCCTTCAATGCGGACTTTGACGGTGACCAGATGGCGGTTCATGTGCCGCTCAGCCTCGAGGCGCAACTCGAGGCCCGGGTCCTGATGATGTCGACGAACAACGTGCTGTCGCCGGCCAATGGCAAGCCGATCATCGTTCCTTCGCAGGACATGATTCTCGGCCTGTACTACATTTCCATGGAGCGTGACGGCATGCCGGGCGAAGGCATGATCTTCTCGTCACCCGACGAGGTTCGTCACGCACTGGACGCGGAGGAGTCGGTTCTCCACCTTCATGCACGGATAACCTGCCGCCTCGAACAGGTCGACGAGCTGGGCTCGACGGTGTGGCAGCGCTTCGAGACGACGCCGGGCCGGGTTCTCCTGGGATCCATCCTGCCGCTCAACCACAAGACGCCGTTCGACATCGTCAACCGCCTGCTGCGGAAGAAGGAGGTCGGCGAAGTGATCGACATTGTCCATCGGTACTGTGGACAGAAGGAGTCGGTGATTTTCTGCGACCAGATCATGAGTCTCGGATTCCGGGAGGCGTTCCGGGCCGGGATTTCCTTTGGCAAGGATGACATGGTCATTCCGGAGTCCAAGTGGTCGATCGTCTCGGAAACCCGCGATCAGGTCAAGGAGTTCGAACAGCAGTACATGGACGGCCTGATCACCCAGGGCGAAAAGTACAACAAGGTGGTCGACGCCTGGTCGAAATGCTCGGACACCGTGGCCGATGCGATGATGGACCAGATTTCCGCCATGCGGACGCAGGAAAACGGGGCCGAAGCCGAGCCGAACTCGGTCTACATGATGGCGCATTCCGGCGCCCGCGGATCCCCGGCTCAGATGAAGCAGCTGGGCGGAATGCGGGGGCTCATGGCCAAGCCGAGCGGCGAGATCATCGAGACGCCGATCATCTCCAACTTCAAGGAAGGGTTGACCGTGCTCGAGTATTTCAACTCGACTCATGGCGCCCGGAAAGGGCTTGCGGACACGGCGCTCAAGACCGCGAATTCCGGCTATCTGACCCGCCGCCTCGTCGACGTGGCCCAGGACTGCATCGTCCGAACCCATGATTGCGGGACGGACAAGGGGATCACGGCCGAGGACGTCGTCAGCGACGGACTGATCGTGTCGCCCCTGCAGGAACGGATCCTTGGCCGGGTCGCGGCGGAAGACGTTGTCGACCCCGTTTCGGGAGAGGTCATGTGCAGGTGCGGCGAGCTCGTGGATGAGCGCAAGGCGGACGCCATCGAGGAGGCCGGTGTCAGATCGGTCAAGATCCGCTCGCCGCTGACCTGCGATGCCGAGGACGGGATCTGCGCCATGTGCTACGGGCGCGACCTTGCGCGCGGGATCATGGTCAATCCCGGAGAAGCCGTGGGAATCATCGCGGCCCAGTCGATTGGCGAACCCGGCACCCAGCTGACCATGCGCACGTTCCACATCGGCGGGATTGCCGAGACGGTTGAGCAGTCATATGCCGAAGCCGGCCATGCCGGAAAGGTGGCGTTGTCGAACCCGAAGATGCTGACGGATCGTCATGATGACCAGATCGTGATGGGCAGGAATACGGAACTGACCATTACCGACGACAACGGGATCGTAAGGTCGCGGCATCGCCTGACCTACGGGTCGCGGTTGCTCGTCGCCGATGGTGAGGAGGTTGCGGTCGGTACGCGCCTGTTCGAGTGGGATCCGAATACGCTGCCAATCATCTCTGAGACGTCGGGAATGGTGAAGTACGTTGATCTCTTGACCGGTGTTTCCGTTCGGGACGAGACTGATGAAACCACCGGCATTACCCACAAGATCGTGACGGACTGGCGTTCCGGGATTGGGGGCAAGGACCTGAAGCCGGAAATCGCCATCATCGATCCCGAGACCTGGAAGGTCGTGAGACAGGAACTGGGTGAGAAAGCCAGCCTTGCCCTTAAATCCGACAAGTCGAACTACGTCGCGTTCGAGCGGCCCGCCAACATGCCCTTGCCCGTGTCCGGCGCGATGGCCGTGCTCGAGTCAGGCGTACTGGAAACGCGGGCCGTGTCGGTCGGAGCAATTCTGTCGATCGAGGACGAAACGGAGGTTCAGGCTGGAGATGTTCTCGCGCGTATACCACGTGAAGTCCGAACAAAGGATATCACGGGCGGACTGCCTCGCGTGGCGGAACTTTTCGAAGCCCGGCGCCCGAAGGATCACGCGGTAATCGCTGAAGTCGATGGCAAAGTGTCCTTTGGACGGGACTACAAGAACAAGCGCCAGATCAAGATTATCCCGCTGGACGAAAACGAGGAACCGGCGGTCTACCTGGTTCCAAAGGGCAAGCATATTCCGGTCCAGGAAGACGACTTCATCCAGAAGGGCGACTACATCATCGAGGGGAATCCCGCTCCGCACGACATCTTGCAGATTCTCGGCGTCGAGGCGCTCGCCGACTACCTGATCAACGAGGTTCAGGACGTCTATCGGCTTCAGGGCGTGAAGATCAACGACAAGCACATCGAGGTGATCGTTCGCCAGATGCTGCAGAAGTGGGAGATCCATGACTCGGGCGAGACGACGTTGCTCAAGGGTGAACAGGTCGACAAGTCCGAGTTTGACGATATCAATGGCCGGGCGATCGAGGACGGGCGGCAGCCCGCGACGGGTGGACCGGTCCTGCTCGGGATCACCAAGGCGTCCTTGCAGACGCGGTCGTTCATTTCGGCCGCGTCGTTCCAGGAGACGACCCGGGTCCTGACCGAGGCGTCCGTCAGGGGCAAGCGGGACAAGCTGACCGGCCTGAAGGAAAACGTCATCGTCGGGCGGCTGATACCCGCGGGGACGGGACGTGCGGCGCAGGAAGTCAGGCGAATCGCCGTCGAACGCGACAGGGCGGTGATCGAGGAAAGGCGCCGGAACGAGGAAGAGGCGGCGATGCGGTTGATGGCGCCCGATTCGGATCTGGACGACGCGGAGGCCTACGCCGACGCCCCGGACACCATCATCGGCGAGAATCTCCCGCCGGACTTTTCGACGGGTGCGGGCGAGCCGTCGGCAGCGTAAAGGGTACGTCGGTCCGGCTGAGGGTTCTTTCCCGGGCACGGGACGCGGGGCCGCGTTCATGCTGCGCAGGCCCGCGTCTCGAGACGAACGCAAGGCAGGTAATCGGGAGAACGGGTTTCCCGCGATGCCCCGCGATGTTACTCGCGCGAATCACGTTGACAAGGCTTCGGCCCGCGACTATACGGCCTGCGACCCGATCACCGCACCGCGGTTTTTGGGTCTTTGTCCAATTCTGGTGGGCAAGATCCGGGTTTCGCCCTGATCCTCTGAAGTGTGTTTGCCGGGTTCGGCGAAAGTGTCGCGATCCCGGATGAACGCATTGCCTTTCAGGAGCGGGCCAGGTGTTGAGACCGGGCTGCCGGTGCAATGCCGATCGAACGAAAACGAAGGAAACCTGACGGGGCCGCACATGCCGACGATCCAGCAGCTCATCCGCAAGCCTCGACGGGCGCCGGTGAAGCGCCAGAAATCGATGCATCTCAAGGCGTGTCCGCAACGCCGTGGTGTTTGCACGCGGGTCTACACCACGACCCCGAAAAAACCGAACTCCGCGATGCGGAAAGTGGCCAAGGTCCGCCTGACGACGGGGTACGAGGTGATTTCCTACATCCCTGGTGAAGGACACAATCTTCAGGAACACTCGGTCGTGCTGATCCGGGGCGGCCGCGTGAAGGACCTGCCGGGCGTGCGCTACCACATCCTTCGCGGTGTTCACGACACCCAGGGTGTCAAGGACCGGCGCCAGCGGCGTTCCAAGTACGGCGCGAAGAAGCCGAAATAACCCGGCTGAACCCCGAACTTCCCGACGAGCCATTCAGGACAGGGAGACAGAGACATGTCCCGCCGGCACCGCGCAGAAAAGCGGGAGATCCTGCCTGACGCCAAGTATGGCGACCAGGTGCTCTCCAAGTTCATGAACAACCTGATGAAGGACGGCAAGAAGTCGGTTGCCGAGCGCATTGTCTACGGTGCGCTCGACAGGGTTGAAGAACGGACAAAGCGCGCGCCCCTGGACGTGTTCAGGGAGGCCCTCGAGAATATCAAGCCCTCGGTTGAAGTCCGATCGCGGCGGGTCGGCGGGGCAACCTACCAGGTTCCCGTGGAAGTTCGCCCGGAACGCCGGGATGCGCTGGCCATCCGCTGGCTGATCCTGGCATCGCGCGGCCGCAACGAGAACACGATGGAAGAACGCCTCGCAGGTGAACTGGTTGACGCCGTCAACTCCCGCGGCGCAGCGGTCAAGCGGCGGGAAGACACCCACAAGATGGCGGAGGCCAACCGGGCCTTCAGCCATTATCGCTGGTGATTCCAGGTTCCGGGAGTTCGATCCATGGCCCGCAGTTATCCTCTCGAACGCTACCGGAATTTCGGGATCATGGCGCATATCGATGCGGGCAAGACCACCTGCACCGAGCGGGTCCTGTACTATACGGGCAAGTCCCACAACATCGGAGAAGTCCACGATGGCGCGGCCACCATGGACTGGATGGAACAGGAACAGGAACGCGGCATCACCATCACCTCGGCCGCGACCACCACGTTCTGGGCCCGTACCGATGACGGCCACACGTCGGACGAAGACCGGTATCGGCTGAACATCATTGACACGCCCGGCCACGTCGACTTCACCATCGAGGTCGAACGATCCCTGGCGGTGCTCGACGGCACGGTCTGCGTGCTCGACGCCAATGCCGGGGTGGAACCGCAGACCGAGACGGTCTGGCGTCAGGCCGACCGGTACCAGGTTCCGAGAATCGTGTTCGTCAACAAGATGGACAAGATCGGAGCGGACTTTTCCAATTGCGTGCGGATGATCCGGGAGCGGACCGGCGCCCGCCCGTTGCCCGTGCAGCTCCCGATCGGGGTCGAGGGCGGTTTCTCGGGGATCGTCGATCTTCTGACCATGAAGGAATGGGTCTGGACGGGTGATGACCTGGGAGCGACCTGGGCGCTCGGCGATGTCCGGCCTGCGCTGCGCGACCAGGCGGAATCGATGCGTGCCGACGTGATCGAGGTCGCGGTGGAACAGGACGACGAAGTGATGGAACGATACCTCGAGAGCGAGGAGATCGACGTCCCGACCTTGCGGAACCTGATCCGAAAGGGGACGCTCAATCTCGATTTCGTCCCGGTTCTCGCGGGTTCCGCCTTCAAGAACAGGGGCGTTCAGCCCCTGCTGAACGCGGTGATCGACTATCTTCCCGGCCCGCTTGACGTTGCCGACTACAAGGGCTTCAGACCCGGGGACAGGCTGGAAGAGCGCAACATCGCACGCCGTGCCGACGACGGGCTGCCGTTCTCGGCTCTCGCGTTCAAGATCA
>JAPOVX010000363.1 GCA_026707935.1 Paracoccaceae bacterium | reverse complement strand
GCATTTCATGGAGATTGTGACGGGTCGCGTTGCTGGTCCGGGGGTCTTCCACCCCGTCGAAGATTGGTGCGAAGTCCTCCATTGTCCTGCTTCATCCCTGCCTCAGGTTTTTGTTTTTCAGCGGGGAATCATGCAATCACTCGGAAGCCAAGAGGAAATATCTTCTAACGCGATTGCCCCGAGCCCGCGGTGGCTCTGGTTCCCGTATCTCTGCTCGTCGATTATCTACTGACGCCGTTTGTCGAGAGGAACATGGTCGGGATCCGGTCTGGCCGGGTGATCGCCAGGGTGCGGGATCGGCCTTCGTCCGGTTCCAAAAACCAAAAGGTGACATCAACACCTTAACCCGCACGGGTCCTCGCGTTCCGCGCATTCAAGTGCCGTCGGGTTCCCGTTCATTTCCTCCGATATCTGTATTCAGTCGAAAATTGCTTAGGAAAATCCCTTGTCGGCCATAAAACGACTCCGTCAGCCATGGAAAACGGAACTCTGCAATCAAATTTTTCCGATGCCGAGAACACGCGATACCGTCGGATGGATCGTGTTCCGGACGGCATGTTTTTCCCGATTGACTGATTGCCGAAAAAATCGAGATTCATGGCGTGAACTCAACGGGCGGGACATTTTACGAACGCAAGAGCGTATTTCCCGGCAAGGATTCATGAAGCTTGGTGAAATTGGACATGACCAATTTGGCACGTACGAATGTCGAAAGGAGCCAAGGATTCACCGGGATGTCGTTCGGTGTTGATGGTTGCCGCGCAGGTTGGTTCTGGGTCGGCCTCAAGCCCGACGGAACGATCCTTTGCGGCGTTGCCGAAAAGCTGGCCGAGCTGGTCAACTGCGCGGTGGATACGGACCGGATCTTTGTGGATATTCCCATAGGATTGCAGGCGGAAACCCGAAGGTGCGACGCAAGCGCCAGGAGGTTTCTCGGACTTCCGAGGGCGTCGAGCGTTTTCCCGGCACCAGCGCGCGAAGCGCTTGGGTGTCCCGATTATGCGACTGCCAGCCAGCGCAACCAGGAGGAGACCAGTAGAAAACTGACGAAACAGACATTCGCCATCATTCCCAAGATCCGGGAGGTCGACACGCTGCTTCGTGCTTCCAGGAAAGCCCGCCGCATCGTGCGCGAGGTTCACCCGGAAGTCTGTTTTCGGGGGTTCGCCGGTCGATCGATGACCGTCAACAAGAAAAAACCGGAAGGATACCGGGAACGCGTTGCAGTTCTTGGGCGGCTCCGCCCCTGCGTGGAGCGGGAGATTGAGGACATGGTGGCCCTGCACCGTGATCGTGGTGTCGCACGCGACGATGTGGTCGATGCAATGGCCGCGGTAATCACCGCCGCATCGGACTCATCGGTCCTGCGGACCCTGCCAGAGACCCCCGAGATGGATTCCCAGGGACTGCCGATGGAAATGGTCTATGCAGATGTATGCCTTCCCGGCGGGACCGGGGTGCCGCGGCCGGGGAAGGCGGTCATCCCCCCCGAGGTCCGAAGGCGGATCAGAGACAAACTCTCGGAAATCGAACGGCAGGAGTCCGTGCGAATTCTGCTCGCCGTCGAGTCCGGCAGCCGCGCCTGGGGGTTCCCGTCGCCGGACAGCGATTTCGATGTACGATTCCTTTATGCGCGACCGCGCGACTGGTACCTGTCGATCGACAGGCGCCGTGACGTGATCGAGTGCCCCACTGAAGACATGCTGGATATAAACGGTTGGGATATCAGGAAAGCCCTTGGGCTGCTTATGAAGGCCAACCCCGTGCTCTCGGAATGGCTGTTCTCGCCGGTCCGCTACAAGGAGGACCTGGCCTGCACGGAACGGCTGCGGGAGCTCGCTGCGCGCGTTGCGTTCGGGCGCCCTGCTCGCTTTCACTACTTGCATCTCGGGCGGTCGTCGTACAAAAAAGACATTGCCGCTCGTGAAACGGTCCCGTTGAAGAAATATTTCTACGCGTTACGGCCCGCGCTCGCGCTCCGCTGGCTTCGCTCGCGCCCGGACCCGCCGCCGATGGATCTTCCAGGACTGCGTGCCGGGCTACGGCTCGCCCCCGGGTTGGATGCCGAGTTCGACAGGTTGATCGCCGCCAAGGCCGAAATGACCGAGCTGGGCAAGGGCCCCCGCATTGGCGCACTTGATCGTTTCATCGAGTCGGAGTTCGCAATTGCCGAAGATTCCGCACCACCGGCCAGTGCTGCCGATCCTGGTCTCAAAGAGGATGCGAATCGCGTGTTCCGTGAGATCATCGATGACGGCCTTTAAGGTTTTCCCGGCCAGCCGTGTTCCCTTCCGATCCCATTGCGAAAACCGCAAATGCCTATCGTGGTGAAGGTCGCTTCGGGTCTTTCCTGGCCGATGCCCTTATGTCCGGAAGGAAGATCCCTTTCCGCCATGTCAGGTAAAGGCGTAACGGTCCGCCCGGGCGGCGAGGAAATTCGACCGACAGGCCGCGGTTCACCCGGCCAATTGCCGATTCGGCGCGAAACGCCTAAGACTGTATAGTTTCAATGTGCAGCGGACCGTTAACCTGGTGTTGCCTTGCCGCGGCCTGCCCGGTTTCCAGGTGACGGCCGGGGAAGCGACAGGGAGGAGAAGCGGAATCAGTCCTGTTCGGAATCGTCCAGGGGCCTGGCTTCGTCCGTGAGCATGATCGGGATTCCGTCACGAATGGGGAAAGCCAGACGCGCTTTCCGGGACACGAGTTCCTGCCGCTCCCTGTCATAGCGGAGCGAGGTATGGGTCAGGGGGCAAACCAGCGCCTCCAGCATCGTCCGATGCGCACTGTGCCTTTCTTCCGAATCGGGCGCGTTCACCGTGCCTCCGGCGCCGAAAGAAAACTGACGACAATGTCTGTCTCCGCGGTTGCCCCGAACCGCTGCGGAAACCGGCGTCCGACGGGATGTGTCAAGCGGATTGGAGCGTTTCGGGATTTGGCCATGTTCGGGCGATGACTTACGTGAACATCAATGACGACAGCTTTCGGCGGCTCTTGCCTGTCAATGGATCGTTTTCCCCGAGTGACTCGAATATCCTGAACAGGAGTTTCTTGGCTGCCCCGTCATTCCATTCGCTGTCCCGGCGAAAGAGTTCCAGCAGTTCCGAAATCGCGCGCTCTGCCTCGCCCTTGCCGAGGAGGGCGAAGGCGAGACTGTAGCGTGCCTCGTAGTCATCGGGGTCCGCAGAGACCCGTGCAAGAAATGTCTCGGGTTCACCGGCATCCGAAGTTTCCAACGCCAACTCGATCCGCGCCCTGACTCCCGCCAGCACCGGATTGTCTGCAAGGGAAGCGGGTGCGTGGTCGACAAGTGACTTGGCCTTGCTCGTTTCGCCAAGAGCGAGATAGGACTTCACCAACCCGGCATAGGCCTCGGCGCTTTCGGGATGACTGCTC
Source organism: Paracoccaceae bacterium (assembly GCA_026707935.1). Taxonomy (GTDB): domain Bacteria; phylum Pseudomonadota; class Alphaproteobacteria; order Rhodobacterales; family Rhodobacteraceae; genus JAPPHA01. The sequence goes on along the minus strand of JAPOVX010000363.1, from coordinate 11,703 downwards.
AGGATGACCGAGAATGCTTGTGCCGAATCCACCGCCGCACCGTTCGCAAGCAGTTCTTCGGCAGCGGCGATCAGGTCGTCCAGGTTTTCCGACTCTCCTCCGGCCTGTGCCGCGAGCTTGTCCACGAATGCCTTGATTTCCGACGGAGGCCGCGCGCCCATGAATCCGTCGACGGGGCGGCCATCCACGAAGGCGAATACCGCGGGAATTGACCGAACCTGCATTTGCGCGGCAAGTCTCTGGTTCTTGTCGATATCGATCTTGACCATGCGAACACGGCCGGCCGCTGCCTTGACCGCACTTTCGAGGGCCGGACCGAGGGTCTTGCAGGGACCGCACCAGGGAGCCCAGAAATCGACGACAACCGGCGTCCTGGCAGATTCCTCGACAACATCAGCCATGAAGGTTGCTTCGGACCCGTCCTTGACCAGACCATCGGCCCCGTTTGACGTTCCGCTTTTCCCGAGCCCAAACATGATCGTCCCTACATCCCGAAGTCGCCGGAGAATGTGGCGACCGCGCAAGGATGTAGTGAAATAAGGTCCCCGCTTCAAGGTCCCGGCAGGGCAAGCCCCTCACGCGATTGCCCCATCGGACCCTTGCATCCCTGCGACTTCAAGGCCGAGACACATTCCCCTCCTCTACAACGTCGACCCAATGCCGCGAACCCGGCCTGATCCGCCCCGGTATCTTTCGGAAGGACAAAACGCCGCGAAGCCACCGCATTGACAATACCACCGCGGATAGGGTGGAATCGAAAGCCACAGTGAGAAAGGAAAAAACATGTGCGACGAGAATACGCTCCGTGACGGGGAAGACCACCTGCGCCGTTCAGGAAACCTGAACCGTCGCGATTTCGGTGCGCTGTCGCTTGGGACAGGTCTCGCCATGGCCCTTCCGCGAGCGGCTGATGCACTCCAGGTAACGGCTGCAAATGTCGACGTGCCAACGCCAGACGGCGTAGCGGACTGCCATTTCGTCCACCCGTCGGACGGAACCCATCCGGGGGTGCTGATCTGGCCCGATGCCCTTGGTCTCCGTCCCGCCTTTGAACAGATGGGACAGCGTTTGGCAGAGTCGGGGTACGCGGTTCTGGTCGTCAATCCTTACTACCGCAAGGTCAAAGCGCCGGTTCTGCCGGAGGGCGCATCGTTTCGGGACGAGGCGACGCGCAATACGATCTTTCCCCTGATGCGGTCGTTGGGTCCGGAGATCACCTTGACCGATGCACGGGCCTTCGTCGGCTTCCTTGACGGCCAGGCCGTTGTGGCCGACGACCGCAAGATGGCGACGACGGGCTACTGCATGGGGGGCTCCATGACCATGCGCACTGCGGCGGCATTTCCTGACCGAATCGGTGCCGGCGCGTCGTTTCATGGCGGCCGGCTGGTGACCGACGGGCCGGAAAGCCCCCATCATCTTGTCGGCAAGATGCGTGCGCACTACCTGTTCGCGATCGCGGAAAACGACGACGAGAAGGATCCTGAAGCCAAGTCCGTGCTGAGGGAGGCATTCGCAGCTGCCGGACTTCCGGCGGAAATCGAGGTTTACGAGGGAGCCCTGCACGGGTGGTGCCCGCCGGATTCGGCTGTCTACAATGAAGCCCAGGCCGAGCGAGCCTGGAGCCGGATGCTGGCCCTGTTCGAGAGGGCCTTGGCCTGAAGCGGCAAAACCCGACGGGAACGTCGCGGGCTTTGCACGCATGACTTCCATCCGGCTGCCGTCCGGCACAGTTGCGGGAACTGACCGCAAACCCACGTACCGGGTGGCGTGACCCGTCCGGAGCGGACTGTCTTCCAATCCGGACTTTTGCCGCCGTCACCTTGGCATTGGGGAGAATCCGTCCGGTCCGGCCCTCACCTGTGCGACACCTGCCCGACGGGCTGACGGAAACGAACCGCTGTCCAGTCTGGCTGAGTGATCACTGAGACGCTTCGGGCCTGATCCGGACGCCGCGCGACAGGGGCACCATCGGGGTGCGTGTTTCCGGGTCCCTTTCCCATCTCACGCGTTGATCAGCGTCATGGAATCGACTGGCCTCAAATTTGGAACGGCATCAACGCAGGATTCCAAAGACAAAGGATGTGCTCAATCGGTAGGTTGTGTGATCGTCCTGTGATCGGCAGGCGGCTGGCGATCGCCTGACATGAAGCATCAAGGATTCTGTATTGACGCCTTGAACGCCCGTCCCGCGTACTTCAGTTGATTTCGAAGGTCGCAACCACCGGCACGTGGTCTGAAGGTTTCTCCCAACCCCGGACCTGCCGCTGGATCGAACTGGACAGGCTGCAACCGGCCAGTTCCTCGGTCGCCCAGATATGGTCGAGGCGGCGGCCCCTATCCGATGCACTCCAGTCGCGCGCGCGGTAAGACCACCAGCTGTAGAGTTTGCCGGAGGGATTGTGAAGGCGGGTGATGTCCGACCAGTTCCCGGCATTTTGAACGGATTCCAGCCGCTCCACTTCTATCGGCGTGTGCGAAACGACTTTCAGCAATGCCCTGTGACTCCAGACATCATCCTCGAGCGGGGCAATGTTCAGGTCACCGACGAGGATCGATTTCACGGGCGGCCGGGATTCGAACCATTCCTGCATCTCGTCGAGGAACTGCAGCTTGTGCGCGAACTTGTCGTTCACTTTCGGGTCAGGGACGTCGCCCCCGGAAGGAACATAGACATTGTGAATCGTGATGCCGTTCGACAGCCGTCCAGCGACATGGCGTGCGTCGCCCTTGCCGCAAAAGTTCCTGTGCTCAACGGGTTCGATCGGAAGCCTGGAAAGAATGACGACACCGTTATACCCCTTTTGTCCCCTGGCCAGCATCAGCGGGTAACCAATGCTCCGGAACCCCTCGGTGGGGATGAATTCAACCGGCGACTTGCACTCCTGCAGGCAGAGCACATCGGGAGATTCCCTGGTCAGGAATTCCAGCACGAGATTTTCCCGGAGCCGGATGGAATTGATGTTCCAGGTCGCGATCTTCAATTTCATTCCGTTCGTCTCTCTGATTGATCCGGGAAAACCCGCAGGACTCATGGCGACGTGACGTGTCGCGCGGGATCGATTCCGGCGTATCCGTGCAGTCTGATCGACTTCGGTCGTCAGCCCGCCAGCCCGGCGCGGCACAAGCCGAAGATCGGAGGAAACTTGAGATCCAGGCGATCGTCGGGATATCTTTCCGAGACCCTGCCAGGTTCGAGATTGTCGATTTCGGAAAAGCCGAGCTTCCGAAGGAAATCGGGGACATTTTCGGGGTTGATGTCCGAAAGCATGGGTTCTCCGCGCCGGGCGACGAATTCGGTCACGTTTTTCCTGAGTTTCCGGAATTCGGGCGCTACGCTGTCCGCCGCCGCAAGATAATCGAACACCACCGACGAACCCGCCGCGCTGCCGTTGGCGAGATCGGACAACGTGCGTTGGACCGTTGCCTCGTCCAGGTAGTAGGCCACGCCGAACCACGAAAACACGGCGGGTTTCGCCGCATCGAAATCGGTGCGGCCGAGTGCATTCAGGACCGTCTCCGCGGAAAGGTCGCATTTTACGTATCGAGCATTGGCAGGTTTCGAGATTCCGGCGGCCATCATGCGCCGGAACTTCATTTCCTGGGTCGCGGGATGGTCGATTTCGTAAACAACGAGTTTTTCGCCGAGATCCGTTCGGCGAAAGGCAAAGGTATCGTAACCGGCTCCTACGATGACAAGCTGTGTGACACCGTCTTCCAGGGCTGCCTCCAGGCAGTCCTCTCCGAACCGTGCGCGCGTATAGATGATCGGAACAATCGGCATGACCCTGCGCATGAGAACCCGCGTCACGAACCAGATCAGTATCCGACTCGACAGTATAGTCCGCCAGACAGGCCCACACATTGAAATGGCCAATCCGTCCCTGAAGAGCTGCGATGACTCGTGGAGCGTATGGTAAGCTCTGGCCACTGCCGCGAGCTCTGCCGTCTTGCTTGCAATGTCCGAGTCGAGCCTTGAAGCCGGCATTGTGTCAACTCCGCTGGTGAGGTCGAGACTGGCAGGTCCTCGAGCAATTCTGCCTTGGCGCGTGATACATGCAGCCGTTTCGGGAAACAACGCGTTTCCCGGCCTGACACGATCATGATCCGACCGACCGTTCACCCGCATGCGGGGCACAACCTGCGCGGACCGGTATGCCCGAGTCTGTTCTCCGGACCTCGAGTCCTATCCGGGAAAATACAGCGGAACCTGCCAGGTCGGCTTCAGCGTACGAGTATGATAAGACGGGGAATTCTGTACCTGGCCATGCATTGGGCAGCCAAGGCGCCAACCTCTGCGACCGGCACTTGTGGCTTGCCCGGTTCGGGGAAGTGGAATATCAGGAACGGGAAGCGTCGGCGGCAGAGTCAGGGCGGCTGCCGGGTTCCGGAGTGCAGCCATGAACACCATGCAGGCAACCCGTGACGAGACAGGTGCGACGAACACCGACCCGGGCGCCGTATTGCACTGGCTGTCGCGCGCAGTCGGCGACTTCAGGGCTGCGCCGATCACCGCCTTGTTCTACGGTTTCGGATTCTTCGTTGTGAGCTGGCTGGTCATCGGTTTCCTGTGGCTGACAGGGCTGGAATGGATGATCTTTCCGGCCGTGGCCGGCGCCTTGCTCGTCGGCCCGCTCCTTGCTGTCGGTCTGTATCGGGAAAGCCGGCGTGTCGCGGGGCACGGAGGGGCCGGAGTCGCGTCGCCCGGCCAGATCGCGCTTGTCGGCGCAATCCTGATGGTTCTGCTCCTTGCGTGGTTTCGGGCGGCAACGATCCTCTATGCGCTCCTGTTCGGCCTGAAGCCGTTTCCCGGCCTTCAGGATTTGCTGTTTCAGCTGTTCAGGACCACCGAGGGGATTTCGCTCCTTGTGGTTGGATCGGCGGTTGGTGGCCTGTTCGCTGCGTGCTGCTTCGCCGTTTCGATCTATTCGATTCCCATGCTGGTCGACCGGAAAGTCGACGCATTCACGGCGATGGGCATGAGTTTCGCAAAGGCGGCTCGCTACCCCCGCCTGACGATTGCCTGGGGCGCCGTCGTTACCATCCTCGCCGTCTTCGGCTTCGCGACGCTGATGTTCGGGATGATCGTGATTTTTCCGATTCTGGGTTTTGCCACCTGGCATGGCTATGCGTCCATGTTCGGGACGCCGGACTGATTCTACCGCGTGCCGCCCTTACCGGAGCGGCCGGTCGTCGTCTTCGAAAATTCGGTACCTGTCTCCTTCCGGATCGTCGTATTGGCGGGACCGGACCGCCCAGATGAATGCACCGAGGGCGATGATCGCAAGAATCAGCGAGGCCGGAACCAGGTAGAGCAGCGACGTCATCGCGATACCTTTCGAATCTCCCGCAAGCGGCCGAGCCGCATGGCATTGAGCATCACCAGGATCGAGGACGATGACATGAGAATCGCGGCGATGAACGGGGTCAGCATTCCGGCCAGCGCCAACGGCAGCGACACCACGTTGTAGGCCGCGGCAAAAATCAGGTTCTCGGCGATCAGGCGCCGGCTCCTCCGGGCAATGTCGATGACGCCGAGCAGGGAGTCGAGGTTGTTCCCGAGCAGGATGACGTCGGCCGCAACCTGTGCGGCTCCGGTCGCGGACGCCGGTGCGACCGAGACATGGGCGCACGCAAGCGCCGCCGCGTCATTCAACCCGTCGCCGAACATGGCGACCCGCCGCCCTTCGCCGGTCATGGCTCCCATGCGGGCGACCTTGTCTTCGGGACTGCATCCGCCCTGCCACGTATCCAGGCCGGCCGCGCATGCGACAGCGGCGACGGCGTTCGGCGTATCGCCGGACAGGATGAACGGCCGCAGGCCACGGCGCCTGAGCCCTTCGACCAGGTCCCGCAATCCGGGCCGCAGCGACTGGGAGAACCCGAAACGGGCGAGGCATCCCCCGGGCGCCCTGAACCAGAGTTCGACGAGCCCGTCCGGGGAGGCGTTCCCTTCGGCGCCCGTGAACACCGCCGAGCCCAACCGTTCGCCGCCGTTCGCCTCGAGACCGAGCCCGGGAAACTCCCGCACGCCGTCGAGCGGCCGCGCCGGGTATGCGGCTGACAGCGCCCTGCAGAGCGGGTGCCGGCTGGTCGCGGCCAGAATCGATGCCTGCCGCGCCATTTCCGCGTCGACGTCCGGGTCGAGGACGAATTCCGGACGGGTCAGGGTGCCGGTCTTGTCGAGAACGACATCAGTGACCTCCGCCAGTCGTTCGAGCGCGCCGCCATCGCGGACGATGACGCCACCGGCAAGGAGCAGGTTGGCCGCCCGTGCCGCTACCGCCGGGGTGGCAAGGCCAGCGGCGCACGGGCAAGTGACGACGAGCACCGCGACGGCGATCATGGCCGCCTGAGACAGGGACGCGCCAAAGACGAGCAGCCAGGCCGCGAATCCGAGCAGCGCCGAACCGATGACGAGTGGCGCGTAACCCCGCGAAAACCTGTCCGCGAGCAGCTGGTGGCGTCCGCGATGTGTCTCGGCGGCCTCGGTGATATCGGCGATGGACGACAGGCGGGTCTCGGTGCCGGCGGCCGTCACCCGCGCCCGGAAAGCAGGTCCGACATTGCGGCAGCCCGCCATCAGCGTGTCACCCTCACGGAGAGTTCGCGGCATCGATTCCCCGGTGACGGTGCTGTCGTCGATTTCGGCGCCCGGCGCCATCAGGACGGCGTCCGCCGGGATCAACTCGCCGGCCGGGACGTGAATGACGTCGCTGGCCGAAAGTTCCGTCGCGAGCACTTCTTCAGGCTCGCTGCCCGCTCGAAGTCTGAATGCCCGGCCCCGGGTCAAGGCACGAAGGTTTTCCGCAGCGCCCGAAGAGCGCTTGCGGAGCATCCTGTCTAGAACGCGACCGACGAGGAGAAAGAAGGTCAGCGAGACAGCGGCATCGAAGTAGGCATGCTCGGCGCCCCGTGCCGTCTCGTAGAGGCTGGCGGCCAGGGTTGCGAGAATAGCCAGTGAAATCGGTGCGTCCATGGTGACGCGTCCTTTACGGAGCGCGGCGACGGCGGGCAGGTAGAACACCGAAGCCGAATAGGCGACGACGGGAATTGCCACCACCGCTGACGCCCAGTGCAGAAGAGTTCTCGTGTCGGGCCCCATGTCGCTGGCCAGTCCGGCCCATACCGAGACCGAGAACAGCATGACGTTCATGGTGCCGAAGCCTGCCACGGCAAGCGGGACGAGGAGATTTCCCTCACGGGATGCGCCGGACGGTACATCGTCGGCATAGGGGTGTATGCCGTAGCCGAGGGCGGAAACGGCGGCGAGAACCTGTTCAGGCTCCGTGACCGTCCGGTCGATCTCGACCCGCAGCCGCCGGGTCGTCGCATTGACCCGTGCAGACGCAACGCCGGCGAGACGGTTCAGTTCCGATTCGATCGTGATCGCGCAACGGCCGCAGGTCATGCCCTCGACCGTGCAGTTCAGGCTGTGCAGCCCGTCGCCGGAAGTCCTGAGGAACAGCGATGGCGCAGGGGCGGTCATCGCGCTGCCGGCAGTGACCCGGTGTCGATCGTCTGTGATGTCCATGCATCCATGGCGATCGAGACGTGAAGGAACTTGTACGCGAGATAGGCGACCAGCGCGGCCAGGATGAGCGCATACACCATGTTGCGGAAGCGCCGGTCCCGATCGGTCTTTTCCGGCATCACTGCATGTTGTGGACGTAAAGGGCCAGGCTGCGGATGGCGATCTCGTCGAGGCGACCGTCCCAGGCCGGCATGACACCGGACTTCCCGGTCCAGAGTATGTCGAGGACAGCTTCGCGTCCGCCGCCGTAGAGCCATTTGTCGTCGGTAAGGTTTGGAGCGCCGTTGGCGAGACCACCGCGTCCGTCATCACCATGGCAGGATGCGCACTGTTCCGCGAACACCACGGCGCCGGCCGCGGACAGGGCGGCGTCATGGTCGAGCCCGGCAATCTCGAGGACAAATTCGGCGACTGCGGTGATGTCGGCCTGGGCGAGCAGCCCGTCGCGTCCGTAGGCCGGCATTTCAGAGGCACGCGTATCGTCGTGATCGGCGTTCACACCGTAACGTATCGTCGTGATGATCCCTTCGAGATCGTTCGGCCAGAGCCATTCGTCGTCGCGCAGGTCGGGGAACCCGGGCTGGCCCGCGAGGTCGCGGCCATGGCATGCGGCGCAATTGTCGTCGAACAGGACCGCGGCTGCCCGGTCGCCAAGGCCTGTTCCGGCCTCGAGCGCCGCGGGAACTGCCGCGAGCAGGTCCGCATGAGCTTCACGCCGCCGTTCATTGGCCTCCTCGACCTCGGTCATGACGGCGGCCCGCGACGAATGGTCGAGAAGTCCCCGTGTGTAGTCGGTCACATAGGGGACCGCCGGCAACAGGACGAAGCACCCGGCGGCGAACAGCAGGCTGGCCGCGTAGAACCAGACGACTGGGCGCGGGAGCGGCGTGTCAAGTTCCTTGATGCCATCCCATTCATGGCCGGTCGTCGTCTGGCCGGTCGTCGGATCCGTCTCTACTGGCAAGGTGTGTCGTCCTCCTTGAGCGGCCATTTGGATGCATCATCGTAGCGCTTGCGGCGGGACGGCCAGTAAGCCCAAACCACCGCCGCGACGAAGAAGATGAGAAGGTAGGCTGCTCCCCAGCTCTTGGCGAAAACGAGCACTGCATCATGGCTCATCGGACCACGTCCTCGCGGTCCAGGGCCTCGAAATCGACGAGGGTGCCGAGCACCTGCAGATACGCGACAAGCGCGTCCATTTCCGTGAGCCTTCGGGGATCGCCATCGAAGTCGCGAATATTCAGGTTGGCGCCGTAACGATCCGCAAGATCGTCCTCGAATCCGGCATCTGCATCCGCCTGGTAATGGGCATCGCTTGCCGCATTGGCGATCTGTTCTTCGCTGTAGGGCACGCCGGCAAGGGCCAGCGCCCGGAGCGCCTGCGGCATCTGGCGGGTTTCCAGCAACCGGTCGGTAAGAAAGGCGTAGCCGGGCATGATCGAACCCGCAACGATCGCGCGGGGATCCCTGAGATGGGCGACATGCCAGGCATCGGAATACTTGCCGCCAACGCGGGCGAGGTCGGGCCCGGTCCGTTTCGACCCCCAGAGGAACGGGTGATCGTACATGCTTTCCGCTGCCAGGCTAAAATGGCCGTAGCGGTCGACGTCCGACTTCAGCGTGCGGATCATCTGGCTGTGGCAGGCGTAGCACCCTTCGCGCATGTAGATGTCGCGTCCGGCCAGTTCGAGGGGTGTGTAGGGTCGCATGCCTTCGACCTTTTCGACGGTATTCTCGATCGTGAATAGCGGCGCGATTTCCACGAGACCGCCGAACGAGGCAACGACGAGGATCATCACGGTGAATGCGATCGAATGCCGTTCGAGTTTCCGGTGGCGCGTCGACATGGAGGCCTACTCGGCTGTGACCATCGCCGGCGCAGGTCGCGCCTTCGCCGGCCCGCGCACGGTCATGTAGATGTTGTAGGCACCGACGACAGCACCGGCCAGGTAGAGAAGACCGCCAAGCGCCCGCAGCCAGTAGTAGGGTTTCATCGCTTCCACGGTGTCGATGAATGCGAATGCGAAGTTTCCGCTGTCATCATAGGCCTGCCACATCAGCGCCTGGGTGATGCCGCTGTTCCACATGGCGCCGACGTAGACCAGGGTTCCGGCGAGGGCGAGCCAGAAGTGCCAGGCCTCGAGACGGAGGGAATAGATCCCTTCCCGCTGCCACAGCCACGGCACGAGCTTGTACATCGCGCCAAAGGTCATGAAGGCGACCCAGCCGAGCGCCCCGGCATGGACATGCCCGACGGTCCAGTCGGTGTAGTGGCTGAGCGCATTGACCGGCTTGATCGCCATGAACGACCCCTCGAAGGTCGCCAGGGCGTAGAAGAGGATGGCGACCATCATGAACCGGACCGCCGGATCGGTCCGGACCTTGTCCCACGCGCCGTTCAGCGTGAACATCCCGTTGAACACCGACGCCCAGCTCGGGATCAGCAGGATTACCGAAGTCGTCATGCCAAGCACCTGGACCCATTCCGGCAGCGCGGTGTAGTGCAGGTGGTGCGAACCTGCCCAGAGATAGAAGAAGGTGATTCCCCAGAAGCCGACGATCGACATGCGGTAGGAATAGATCGGCCGCCCTGCCGCCTTGGGCAGAAAGTAATAGAGCATCCCCAGGAATCCGGCCGTCAGCAGGAAACCGACCGCGTTGTGACCGTACCACCATTGCGTCATCGCGTCCTGGACACCGGCAAACAGTGAGTAGCTCTTCGGAGTCTCCAGCGATACCGGCACCGCAAGGTTGTTGACCACATGCAGCATCGCGATGACGACGATGAAGGCCAGGTAGTACCAGTTGGCCACATAGATATGAGGCTCGGCGCGGCGGGCAAGCGTGCGCAGGAAGGTCGCCAGGTACCCGAGCCAGGTTACGGTCAGCAGCAGGTCGGCATACCACTCCGGCTCCGCGTATTCGCGGGACTGGGTGATCCCGAGAGGATAGCCCGTGACAGCGAGCACGACGAAGAGATTGTAGAAGACAACGACGAGGAGCGGCAGCGACTCGCCGGCCAGGCGTGCGCGTGACGTGCGCTGGACCACGTAGAACGAAGTGCCGATGAGCGCGTTGCCGCCGAATCCGAGGACCACCGCGGTTGTATGCACCGGCCGCAAACGGCCGAAATTCGTCCAGGGCATGTCGCCATTCAGTACGGGCGCTGCCAGTTGCAGCGACAGGACGACGCCCACGAGAAACCCGAGAGTCGCCCAGATCACCGCGGCGATCACCGTGAACCGGATGACCCCGTCATTGTATTCGAGCGGCCTGTCAGGCGCGTCCGACGCGTTCTCGTACAGATACTTGGCGCCCCAGACCGCGGTGGCCGCGATCAACCAGCCGTGAAGCGCGAAAGCGGCAGACTTGGCATAGCCGCCGATGGCAACGCCGAGGACGAAAAAGCCGATGATCGCGATCCAGCCGAAAAGTCGTTCGATGCTCAGGGCCATGATGCCACGCCCGTCATTTCCGCATGCCGATGGATGTCACGGCCCGGGGTGCAGTGACTTTCCGAACAGCCAGTCTGCATCATGGCTCAGCCCCAACAGAATCATCGCGTGCATGACGCGACCCCGGACAGGTGTGCGGAGGCCCGGAATGACCGACAGAGTATTCCGTATTCCGGTACCCGGTCGCAGGTTAGACAACGACCAGACGAGCTTCAACGAAAAATTCGGAAACATACCGGGCAATCACCATCAGGCTGCCGTCCGATCGGCTTCACGGGTCTTGGGAGTGACCACGTCAACGCTCCTTGCCGTGGAGCAGCCCGGGGCCACAATGTTGCGGGCCGGTGCTCGGGTCCGCATTGTTCGCGCGACCGCAAGCCACGTGCGTGAACTCGGTTGGCGAAAGGCGAGATGCCCTGTCAATCCATCCGCACGCGCCGCACGCGCCGCACGCGCCGCACTCGGGCGCGAGGACGCCTTCGACGTGTTCCTTCCCCCCGAAAGCAGGCATCGCCCAATCCGGACCAAGGCTGACGTGTCGTGGGACGCGTGATCAGCTGGCCGGGTCCGTTGATGGCAGCCGCTCCCTGGAAACCAGGCCGTTTGTGCGGCTCGTTGCTGGAGATCCGACCACCGATAACAGGAATTATCCCGAATTCGTAAGCGTTCGGTAAGGGGGTGATGGCCTTTATTTTCGGCGTTTGATGGCTGTAT
>JAPOVX010000012.1 GCA_026707935.1 Paracoccaceae bacterium | reverse complement strand
CTTCCAGCTCGAAGGCACCCTCGACCTCAGCCAGATGGTATCCGACGGGCTGGCGCCCGAGGCAATCGTTGCAACCGTGGTTGCGGTCGGCGACCGGGTGTTGCCCCTTGGCGTCCCGTTGCTGGCGGTGTTCGTGGTCCTTGCGTTCATTTTCGGCGCAACCACGATGGACTCGTCGGCCTACACGCTGTCTTCGGTGGCGACCGAGGAGCAGGGAGAAGTCGTCGAACCGGCCCGCTGGCACAGGTTCTTCTGGGCAATCATGCTTGCGGTCGTTTCACTGTCACTGATGTTCGCCGGCGGGAAGGACAGCCTCAAGGCCCTGCAGTCGGCGTCTGTCGTTGTTGCACTTCCGCTGATGGTCGTCCTCGTTCTCATGACGCTTTCATTCATGAAATGGCTCAAGGAGGACTATCCCGATGCTGGCCGACGAAAGAAGATCACGATCGACCCCCCGGAGACGGCGTCAGAATAGGAAAACGAATCAAGGGAGTGAATGAGCATGCCCAGTCGAATCGTCTCACCCTTCGGGACCGTTTCGCTCTTTTCGGGCGAACACGACAACCTGATCGAAAAGGTCTTCGGCCAAGCTTCAGAGATGGGTCAGAAACCTGAAGACACGGTGCTCGCCGTCGACATTTTCGAACACGACCGGGGGTTCGTGGTCAGAACCGACCTTCCGGGAGTGAAGAGAAGCGACATCCATTTGTCATACGCGGACAACGTCCTGACGATCAACGCGGAGTCCCGACCCGAATCCATGGAGGAAGACGGTCAATGGCTGCGCCGGGAACGCCGTGCAGGACACTTTGTCCGGAGCATACAGATCGGAAGCGCGCTGAACGCGGACGGGATTACGGCGGGTCTCAAGGACGGTGTCCTGGAATTGCGGATTCCAAAGCAGGAGAGCGTCGAACGCCGGACGATCGCAATCGACAGGGAATGACCGGACCTGTTCCGGTCCGGTGACCAGCACAACCTTGCCGAGGCGGGAAGGCGCGTCTTGACCTGGCGACCGCCACCGGCATCTGGCTTCCGGTTGCGGGTTGATCCGCCGATGTTCGGGACGGGCATGGCTGCAAGTGTCATTCGCCGGTCCGAGATGCGGGCAAACCTTTTCACTGAGCCAGGTTTTCCGGAACGGCCTTTTTTTCTCGATCGCCTTGCGGCTGGCGATAAAATGCCAGCCATCCGGAAACGGGAAGAGCGTGGGAATGCCGTTTTGCCCGCCTGTGTCCGTAATCTCTTGCTTCCAACTGACACCGTTGCGATCGTCGGCGATCGTCTCGAAACTCCAGTTCGACATGAGCAGCATAAGGAGTTCTTTTCGGAATCGCGGAGTGCTCGGCAATGAATGCCGGTCAATTCCGAACTTCGCTTGTATGGACGAATTCATGCATGCCCATTCGCTGTGGTCATGCGGAAGCCTGTTGGCCCCATCGTGCAGTTTGTTCGTAAAACAACGCTAAGGGCTTGTCACAAAACAATCGACACGATTTGTTGTCGGGAGAGCGTCCCGGTTGGCGTTTGTGTTCGATACACATGCGTCACTGGAAATACGGGCAGGATCCGGTGCCGGTTTCGAGCCCGGCCCCACGTCAGGTTGAGCAATTCCCTTGATCGTATGCGGCTTCCGAAGAACCGCGACAGAACAGCCGATTACGGCCGGATCAATGTCTGGTGCGCTCTCTGAACACGGCGTCGATGTCCTCCGCTGTAATCAGGGCATCGAGCCAGGAATCGAGCTGTTCGGGCGAAGCACCGCGGACCCGTTCGGCTTGCTCCGCAGAAAGGTCGCCGAACTTCAATCGCGCCAGGCGCAGAAACGTGTCGGCCTTCCCGACGGCCTTGCCCTCGGCGATGCCAGCGGCCTTGCCCTCGGCGATGCCAGCAGCCTTGCCCTGTTCCATCCAGATTTGTGCGGCGGTTCCCATGATTTCCTCCACCGTTTCCGCATCCGTCCCCGTGCGCCTCAACGCAGCTTCGATGCGCTCGGGCGGCAGGCTGACCTGTTCGATGATGTAGGCCAATATGTAGCGCCCGAACTCGGTCTCCACAACACCGGCCACAAGCAGGTCGTCCTCGGCGTCGCTGACGTTGTCGCGGAATGCGCGGGCCAGCGCCAGCAGTGCCGCGCGCACCTCGGCACTCCGTGAAAGCTCCCGTGGCGCGATCTGCCCGAGATCGTGAACCTCGTAG
>JAPOVX010000167.1 GCA_026707935.1 Paracoccaceae bacterium | reverse complement strand
CAGTTCCAGCTGGTCCACAAGGATCATATCGTGGATTTCCAGGCAGGTCAGCACAGGTCGTCCCCTGACCGTCTGCTACAACCATTCCCCCCTGATCACGCGGCGGTAAGTCTCCCCAAGCCATCCCGTCGCGCCAGCATCAGGCTCTCTGGTTCCCAGGTTTCTGTCGGACAACAGGTTGTAACTGTCCTGATACCATTCAGAACCACGAAAATTATATCCGAGTATCGCCGCGGCAATTAGTGCCTCGTCATCCAGTCCCAGAGACAGATACGACTCGACCAGCCGGTGCAGGGCTTCGGGCGTGTGAGACGTCGTCTCGTATTCCTCCACAACAACGCGAAATCGGTTGATCGCTGCGCCAAAATGGCCCTGTTTCATGTAATATCGGCCAATTTCCATTTCCTTGGCCGCGAGATGATCATGAGCAAGGTCGAGCTTCAATTGTGCAGACGTTGCATATTCGCTGTCCGGATAGAACTCGCCAACAGACCGAAGCGCCCGAATGGCATCAAGCGTGACGGCCTGATCGCGGCTGACGTCGTCGATCTGGTCATAATGGCTGAGCGCGATCAGGTACTGGGCATAGGCAGCATCTTCATCCGCCGGATAGAAATCCAGGTAGCGGGCCGCCGCAATACGGCTCTCTTCGTAGAGACCCGCCTTTTGGTACGCGAAAGCAGACATGATGACCGCGCGCTTTGCATAATCGGAATACGGGTAAAGACGCTCCACTTCACCGAACAGAACGGCAGCGTCGACATAGTCGGTCTCTTGAAGGAGTTGTTCCGCCGCCTTGTACAGTTCGTCCGGTGGCCTGTCTTCGGGCGGAATCTCGTCATCCCCGCACGCGGACAACAGCAAGGCGGAGGCCAGGCAGGACTTCAGCAGGATATTTCGCAACAGGTTGATCACAAACCGATCGACTCCGCATCACCAGAAATCATGCCCGTCAGCGCGCGCCTTTAAACAACTCGGCGTCCTTCGGCAATAGAACAGTACCCGAGAATCCCGGTCTCGGTAAGGGCGCCGTTAACGGATCGTGTTATTTCGGTCGTCCGCACACGCAGCACGGATGATTCCCGCGCATTTGCGGAATTCCTGCATCCCCGCACCACGAATCGCCTGCGGGGCAGCTTCCTTTGCCCGATGGGACTCGCACGCTGAAGGGTTCGGTCAGCCTGGACGGCGCTCAATGAAGTCCGGCGTGGGAATCCATTCCGATTTCGTGGTCCCGACGCAGGTCTTCGACCATGATGTGGTAACCCGGAATAAGGTCATTCATGGCTTCATCGCAATTGACGACATCCCACGCGCCGGGCGTCGAGAAGAGCTTGCGAAGCAGCTTGTTCGTCGCACTGTGTCCCGCCTTGATTCCGGTAAATTTTCCGAGAATCGGCGCGCCGGCCAGAGCAAGGTCCCCGAACGCGTCCAACATCTTGTGGCGTACGCACTCGTCCCGGTACCGAAATCCCTCCGGGTTCAGTACGCTCGGTCCGGCGATGACCATTGTCGTGGCAAAACTGCCGCCGCGCCCAAGGCCCCGCGCCCAGACCTTCGGAATATCGGCGTGTTCGACAAAGGTCCGTGAAAGACTGAGTTCACGAACAAATGCGCCGTTAGCCATATTGAGCGACTTGGTTTGCGTCCCGATGGCTTCGGACTCGTACTCGATGTAAAAATCGATCTCGAATCCCGGAGACGGAGACAACGATACCGTGACGTCGTCTTTCGTGACCGTTACGTCCTCGAGAATTCTGATCGCACGAATTGGTGCGTCGACCTGTCTCACACCGGCAAGGAGGATTTCCTGCACGAATTGTTCGGAACTGCCGTCCATGATCGGAACTTCCGGTCCGTCAATTTCGACCCGGACATTGAAGATCCCTGTCCCCGCCAGCGCAGCCATGATGTGCTCGACCGTCGAAACCCGGACGCCGTCCGAGTTTCCGATCACCGTGCGCAGGTCGGTACTTGCGACCTTGTCATAGGTTGCCGAAATCCGGTTATTTCGATCCGTGATGTCCGTTCGCGTGAAGCAGACGCCGCAGTCCGCCTCTTCCGGAAACAGTCTCATGGTCACCGGCTCACCTGAGTGGAGCCCGATCCCCCCGAAGCCTATCTGCCTGTTGATTGTCGCCTGCAAATGCTCGCCTTCAGGTTCATCCGGTCAGACAACGTCGGCTGGAGACCGGAACCAAAACTCAACCGAAACAATCCGCAAGACTTTTACTACAAGACCGGCGCGAATCTGCTCAAATCAAGAATTGTGTCCAATTGCTACAGTGTGTGCATGGTGTGCAGGGTATCCAAAAAATCGGATTCGAGCACTTAGCCAAATTCTGACCTAACGATCGAGACGCGACCCTGACCGAACCAGACTCTTGCACGCCCGACCTCTCAAACAAACGTCTCGACGGTTACAACGAACCATGTGCAATATCCAGCAGAAATCGCTGACGGCAGGCAAGACCGACGGTTTCACGGACGAAATCGCGCGACAACCTGCTGCCGTCCCATGGTTCCGCCGCGCCAGGAAGAAACGGGCGAAAGAGACGTGCCCGTCACCGGGCAATCAGGCACCGTTTCACATTTCCGGACGACACGCCATCGGCGCGGACGTGCGGCGTGGAGGGCGAGCGTTGCCCGATCAATCAGTTTGCCTGGCGACGAAGAAACGCAGGAATTTCGTTTTGTTCGAACTCGGAAACCCTTTCGTCACCGTATTCGTCACGACGCCGCAAATCAGTTGTGACCGCGGGTTCGCGGCGTCCCGACTGCGACGACGCGGAGCGTCCGGTCATTTTCGAAATCAGGTTGTTCAACCCGAATCCACCGTTCCGCCCTTGCCCTGCCCCCCTGTCAGGAACCTGTTGAGTCCCGTCCCATTCCTGGCCGCTTTCGCGCAATTCGGTCGCGGTATCATGATGGTGCGGGGCAGTTTCAAACGACGGATCGGTACTTCGTTCACCCGCGCGTGAATTCTGTTCGGTTCCGGATTCCTCCGCATGCATGATACCTGACGTCATTCCCGTCGCTCGGGAGCGATAAGCCGGTGCCGGCAATTCCTTGTCGATTTCGTCCGTTCCGTCTGTTCCTTGGCCTGTCTCAGCGGCACTTGCCGAGAGCGGTTCATCCGCCAATGCCGCCGGACAGTTCTGTTCATGCCATCCCGGTTTCACGACTTCCTGTCCGGCCGAATCCTGTTCACGAGCATTCGCCTGGCCCGGGTCTCCGTCCTGCAACTCGCCCTCCCTGGAAAGCCGCGTTCCGTCCTGCTCTGCACCGTTCCCATACACGGACGCACCTTGCGCAACCGGGAGGTCCTGTTCGACGTGCGTGCCCCCGTGATCCCAGTAAGCACCGTTGGAAGAACCGTTGCCTTCACCGTGATGAGCATTACCGGGGGGTTCGACATCGGTCTCGACTCCGAATTCCGGCTGGCTGGCGGTGTACGCGCCAGGTGGTCTGTCTATTCCGGTCGCGACGACCGAAATCTTGATCGTGCCTTCCATCGCCGGATCCTGGGTCGAACCGACAATGATGTTCGCATTGGTCTCGTCAGGATCGAGCTCCTGCCGAATTCGGTTCGCAGCTTCATCAACTTCGAACAGGGTCATGTCCGGTCCACCGGTTATGTTGATCAGGACCCCGCGCGCGCCCTTGAAGGAGACCTCGTCAAGCAAGGGATTGGAAATCGCGCTTTCGGCCGCTTTGATTGCCCGTCCTTCGCCGGAGCACTCTCCGGTACCCATCATGGCCTGCCCCATTTCGTTCATGACCGAACGAATGTCTGAAAAGTCCAGATTGATGATCCCCGGCTTGACCATGAGGTCGGTGACCCCCTTCACGCCCTGGTAAAGGACCTCGTCGGCCATGGCGAACGCGTCGGTGATGGTTGTCTTTTCGTTGGCGACCCGGAAAAGATTCTGGTTGGGGATGACAATCAGCGTGTCGACCTTGTCCTTGATTGCCAACAGCCCGTCGTCGGCATAACGCATTCGTCGGATGCCCTCGAAGTCGAAAGGTTTCGTGACAACGCCAACGGTCAGAACGCCGAGTTCCCGCGCAACTTCGGAAATGACCGGTGCAGCACCGGTTCCGGTCCCTCCGCCCAATCCCGCCGTGACGAAGCACATATGACATCCGCCAAGATGATCCTTGACCGCCTCGATGCTCTCCCTGGCCGCGGCCGCGCCGACGTCGGGCGACGCTCCTGCACCGAGGCCCTCGGTCAGTTTTTCGCCCAGTTGTACCTTGTGCGACGCCATCGAGAGCTGCAACGCCTGGGCATCCGTGTTGGCGACAACAAACTCGACGCCCTCGAGATTCTTGGTGATCATGTTGTTGACGGCGTTGCCGCCAGCACCCCCGATTCCCATTACGACAATGCGTGGTTTAAGGTCTGCCACATTGGGCATGCAAAGTGTCAAACTCATGCTGAAATCGCCTGTATTGCTTCTGCTCAGCCTTGTCGGTCAGTGCTTCTTTCGGCCTGCCGTTGCCGAATTATAGCAAGCCCCGTTCAAAAAAGCACGAAAAATCTTCCGTCAAATGTGGCGAGAGCGCCGTTTTTGACGGATTTGTTCTTTTTCTTCGCGGTTTTCTCTCGTGTAACCCCCAAATCATGCCTGCGTCCGTCGACGGACCGGACTGACGCGAACCTGCAATCGGAGATTCCACGGGATGATGATATCACCAATCGGCAGCATTGACCTGCCTGCCGACAAATTCCGGAGAGTGCGACAGTCAGTGCGTCCATAGCCATGTCCGGCCGTCATGAAACGCCCTTGACGATGGAAATTGCTGCGTTTGAACGCATGCGTGAAACACTTGCGGCCGATCACTTCGGGGAATGGGTTGTCGTGCACAACGAAAGCCTCGTTGGCACATACAGTACGTTCGAACTTGCTGCCGATGAAACGACATCTCGTTTTGGGGAAGGCCCCCATTCGATCAGAGAAATCGGAGCTGCACCGTTCGTTCTTCCTGCATCCGCTTTGGATCGGACTGTTCATGGTTAAGGCATTTTGCGGATTCCAGAATGACAACGGTCCAAAGGGAGAGACCTGCTCGTGGCTTTCGGTCCAACACCTTCCGTTCAGGTGGGGTTTGATTCCAACTTCCGGCACGCCAATGGAGGGGTGCCGGCACTACCGCAGCATCATCCCCTGCTCTGTTTGACACGGGTGCAACGGAACGCTGCATTGATTCTACTCTTGCTTCGGCCTTGAAGCTTCCGATTCCAGACCGACAGAAAAGCGCTGGAGTTCACGGAATCCATGAACTCGATATTCATCTCGCCCAAATACGCATTCCAACTCTAAACTATGCGATAGTTGGGCGGTTTGCGGGAGTTCACGTGCATGCAGGAGACCAGCCGCATTTCACCCTTGAAGGAAGAACGCATTTGCAAAATTCACCATGACCCATGATGGGATGACAGGATCGGTAGTCATTGGTCGGTAGGCAAACTCAGAATATTGAGCTGACCCTCTACCCTTTGGCGGGGTCCAGGTAACCCGGGATCACGTCCTCCCGCGCCGTATGCTGCCGACCCAATCTCCTACCAGTTCTCGCGCAACCAGCGAACCATGTTGCCGAATGACAGCCCGTCCAGTGCCAGGTCCGGCGCGTGGAAGTCCCAGCACTCGTCCTGCGGCAAGACCGTATGCAACGTCAGGCCCACGGTTGCCGAGAACGCAGGTCCTGATGCTGCCTGCGGCAGGCCGGCAATCCTGAGCGGGCGCCCCAATCTCACTTCCTGACCCAGGACCCGTGCCGCAAGCCTGTCGAGGCCGTGAAGAAGACTTCCTCCTCCAGTCAGCACGATTCGCCGACTCGGCAGGTGGCCAAACCCGCCATTCTCCATGCGCGAGCGTACTTCCTCGAGGATTTCCTCCATCCGGGGTTTGATCACACCGATCAGTTCGGCCCGGCTGACACGGCGATAATCCCGGTCTGCGTCATCGGAAGAAACGAGTTCGATCATCTCGCGGTCATCCGCTCCCGTTACCGTAACTCCTCCGTGCAGGGTCTTGATCCTCTCGGAAACTTCGAACGGGATCTGCAATCCCTTTGAGATGTCGGAGGTAATGTGACTGCCGCCCAGGCGGACGCTGTCAGCAAAAATCATGTGGTTTTTGAGGAAAATCGATACGGTTGAACTGCCGCCTCCAAGGTCGACGCAAACGGCCCCGAACTCCCTTTCATCGTCGACAAGTGACGCGAGTCCGCTGGCGTAGCCGGCAAATGCAACACCGGCGATTTCGAGATCACATTGCCGGATGCAGAGCTGGAGGTTTGTCAATGCCTGGCCCTGGATCGTCAGGAGGTGCGTATCGACACTCAGATGCGAACCGGTCAGGCCGCGCGGGTCGACGAGCTCGCTTCGATCGTCAACCTGGAAATTGACCGGCATCGCATGAATCGCTTCACGGCTCGCATTCCGTTCCGGCGATTCGCAACTCCCGAGCACCCTGCCGATGTCGGACTCGGTCACCGAGCCTCCGCCAAGTTCGGTGCGGCCGCTGACGCTGAACGACTGGGGCAGCCCCCCTGAAAAGCATGCGATGACGTGATCGACCCGGGTCTGCGCCATCTTCTGGGCACCGCTGATCGCCGTCCGGATCGCGCGCTCGGCTTCGTCCATCGTGCAGATTTCGCCAAAACGGATTCCGCGGGAACGCGTGGTTGCGACGCCAATGACCCGGTAGAGCTCGTAGAAAGCGTGCGCATCGCGAACGCCGATTGGCTCCGACCTGAGCTCTGGCGACAACTGCAGGATCATGCAGGCAATCTTGGTCGAGCCGATGTCAAGAATCGCGATGCGCCGGCGTTTGAGCGCGGCCTTCCGCCTCTGGCGCATCAATCGTTGGGATTGATATTGTATCGGCATATCCTATGTCCCTCCGGCTGGTACTGTCCTGCCCGCGTGCCTGTCTGCATCGTCCCCGAGATCGTCGCCGGCCCTGAACTTGTCATGTTCCACCCGGAGAACCGGCCGGTCCGGCAGGCGAAAGTCAACGACGGTCACGAAGCGATCGAGCAAACGATGCTCCAGGTGCAGCTCGGTTATTCGTTTCAAAACATCTGTAGCGCGCGACTCGGGCAGTTTTATCGTTTGATCCCGGTCCAAGACGAGGTCCCAACGCCTTTCTCCCACCCTGCGCAGGCCGCGGACGCGGCCAAAGATCGGTCCCGCCACCTTGAACAGTTCCATCGCTTCGCCGATCGCTTCCGGAGCACCTTCGCCGACGATCAGCGGCAGGTTCTCTCTTTCACTTCGTGATTCGAGAGAACCAATGCGCCTGCCGTCGCGATCGACCAGCGCAAGCCCGAATTCGTGGCGCCAGACTGCAGCCGGTCTCCGTTCTGCAACCCTGATTTCAAGGATACCGCCGGGCTTGAGGAAAAGCGTGGCCGACTCGATTGCGGGCACGCGAAGAACAACCTGCCGAATCTGTTCGATATCCAGGCTGAGCGAGTTCCGGGGAAGCTCGCCGTCCGTAACATCCCTGATCGCCGCCCTTACCTCGGGCGATGCGCCCACGACATCAAGCGTGTCGACACGAAACTCGGGCGTCTGCGCAAGATCGGTCAGGGCGGCGGCAGCGACGGCGACGCCGGCAACCGCGCGTTCCCTGAAATCGCGGTTCTGCGCAACGAATGCGAGTGGCAGCAATACGGCTGCCAGCAGAATCCCGATCCTGGCAGCGCGCCTGAACGCCGGTGAGAGCCAGAGTCGCTCCAAACGGTAACGCAGGCGACTCGGCGCGGGGTCGGGAGAACCGATCCCCATCATCGGTCGCACGACGCGTCTTCAAGCAACCACAACACCAGATCCGAATAACTGAATCCGGCCAACTCGGCCTGTTCCGGAACCAGTGATGTCGGCGTCATGCCAGGTTGCGTATTGGTTTCAAGAATGAACAACCCTTCGAGACCCTTGCTTTCGTCCCATCTAAAATCGGTTCGCGTCACACCCCGGCAATGGAGCGACTGGTGCGCGCGAACCGCGTAATCGAGGCAGGCGTCCGTTATCTCCTGTGGAATTTCGGCAGGCACCACGTGCCGTGATCCCCCGGGCACGTACTTGGCATCGTAGCTGTACCAACCATCGGTCTGGATGTCGGTGACGGCAAGCGCACGCCCATCCATGACTGCGGTCGTGAGTTCGCGGCCAGGAACGTAACGCTCGACCATGACCCGGTCCGGCGCATCGGCGTCGAGCCGGGCGGGCGAATTGGCGCCCTCGGTCACGAACGTGACACCGACCGATGAGCCCTCGTTGACCGGCTTGACCACGTAGGGAGGATCGATCGGATGCGATGAGCTGACCTCGTCCCGGCAGACAACCAGGCTGTCGGCCACCGGCAGCCCCGCCGAACGGAAGACCGACTTCGCGCGCTCCTTGTGCATTGCAAGAGCGGATGACAGGACGCCAGAGTGCGTATACGGGATTTGCAGAAATTCCAGCAGACCCTGCACGCACCCGTCCTCTCCCCACCGTCCATGCAAGGCGTTGAAAGCCACGTCCGGTGTTTCACGCGCGATCTCGGACGGCAGGTTCGGGCCGGCGTCGATCTCCTGCACGGTGTATCCGCGCTGGCGCAACGCATCGGCTACACCCCGGCCAGAAACCAGGGATACTTCCCTTTCCAGGGACATGCCGCCCATAAGGACCGCAATCCGGGGACGTGTCCTGCTCGACATTCCCGCCTCTCGCTCGGCCGCAGCGCCGCCGACTGTTATTGTCCGGCGTTTTCTTTTTCTTCGCGGCGCGGATTTCCAATCCGCCTGATTTCCCATTCTAACCAGACGCCGTGTTTTTGAAATACCCTTTTTCGAACGTTTTCGCCGAGCGTCTCCAGTTCGGCGGCCGACGCTTTGCCCGTGTTGACCATGAAATTGGCGTGGCGTTCGGAAATCTGTGCGCCACCGACACGTGCTCCACGCATTCCGGCAGTCTCGATGAGTTTCCACGCCTTCATGTCATGTACGTCGTCGTCGTCGCCAGTGGAAGAATATCCCGCCGGGTTCCTGAACACTGACCCACAGGTTCGCTCCCGAATTGGCTGCGTTTCCGAACGCCGGGCCAGCAGCCGATCCATCTCGGATTCTATGGCCTCCGGATCGCGTCTCGGTCCCGTCAATTCCGCCTCGAGCACAATCCAGTCGTCAGAGAGACCGGATGTCCGGTAACCGAAACCCATGTCGCCGGCTCCGAGGCGCTGGCGCGTTCCGTCTCTCGCGAGCACGTGCGCACTGACGAAGGAATCGGCAAGATACCGGCCATAGCATCCTGCGTTCATCTTGACCGCACCTCCGATCGTTCCCGGAATCGTCCGCAGAAACGAAATGTCGATCCCGGCGCGGGCTGCCTTGCGCGCCACATGCTGGCCGAGTGCAGCCGCGCCCGCCAGGACGCGCCCACCCTCTATGCTGACCTTGCCGAAGGCACGACCCAGTCTAATGACGACACCGTCGACACCTCCGTCACGGATGAGAAGGTTGGAGCATACGCCGACCGGCATCGCACGAATATCCGCGGGCAGAAGCTCCATGAACTGCACGAGATCGTCTTCGTCAGCGGGCTGAAAGAACACTTCGGCCTCGCCCCCGACCCGCAGCCAGGACATGGGCGCCAGCGCCTTGCCGAATTCAAGCGTACCGCGAACATCCGCGTCCCGGAGGCGCTCGCCCATCAATCGGCTCCCGAAACCAAGTCGTGAGCCCAGGCTGAAATCGAACCTGCGCCGAGGCAGATCAGCAGGTCACCCGGGCGTGTGTGCGCATCAACGAAGTCACCGAATCCTGCCTGGCCCTCGATGGCGTGAACATTTCGGTGACCGAAACGCCGTAACGCCGAGACAAGACTGTCACGGTCCGCGCCTTCGATTGGGGATTCGCCGGCCGCATACACCTCACTGATCGCAACCACGTCCGCACCGCCGAAACAGCCGCACATGTCGTCAAAAAGGCTGTGCAGTCGGGTGTATCGGTGCGGTTGATGCACGGCGACCACGCGACCGGAGGTCGATTGGCGTGCGGCCCTGAGGGCAGCCGCCAACTCGACGGGATGATGTGCGTAGTCATCGATCACATCGACGCCGTTCACTGTCCCGACATGGGTAAAGCGGCGATTAACTCCGCGAAACACGCCGAGCGCCTCGCGAATCTGCGCGATGTCGAGCCCGAGGTGCCGTGCAACCGCGATGGCGGCAAGGGAATTGGAAACATTGTGCTCACCGAGCATGGGAAGACGCATGTCCTCGACAAGCAGGTCTTCATTCCGCAGGTGAAGATCAAAGACGGCCGTGCCGTTGTCAAAGGCAAGGTTCAGACCGCAGACGTCTGAATCATCTCCGAACCCGTATCTGATCACCCGCCTGTCATGCAGGTTCGCCACCATCGAACGAACTTCCGCATGATCGTTATTGCAAATCGCCGCCCCGTAAAACGGGATATTCGAAACAAATGTCTGGAATGCCTGCCGAAGGGCATCGAAAGTGCCGTAGTGTTCCATGTGTTCGGGATCGATGTTGGTCACGACCGCAATCGTGGCAGGCAGGCGATTGAAACTTCCGTCGGATTCATCGGCTTCCACGACCATCCATTCTCCGCGCCCCACGCGTGCGTTCGACCCGTAGGCGTGGATGATTCCGCCATTGATGACAGTCGGGTCCATGCCACCGGCATCGAGCAGTGTCGCGACCAGCGTCGTCGTCGTGGTCTTGCCATGCGTGCCGGCAACCGCAACGTTCAGCTTCAGGCGCATCAACTCCGCCAGCATGTCGGCCCTGCGGACGACGGGGAGCCGGCGGTTCCGGGCAGCCCTGAGTTCGGGGTTGTCTGCCCGGATTGCCGAGGACACGACCACGACATCGGCTCCGTCCACGTTTGACTCGCGCTGCCCGATCCAGATCCTCGCGCCGAGGCGCGCGAGGCGTTCGGTCAGCCGGCTCGATTTCAAGTCGGACCCCTGGACCACGTAGCCGTGGTTGAGAAGCACCTCGGCAATTCCGGACATGCCGATACCGCCGATGCCGATAAAATGGACCGGACCCAACTGTTGGGGGAGTCTCGTCGCCGCACTCACGGGCCGGATCTTCCCTTTGCCATGTCCTCGACCAGGTCTCCGAGCGTTTCGGCCGCCCGCGGTCTGCCAACCATCGATGCCGCTTCCGCCATACTGGATGCCCGCCCCGGTGTCGCGACGATGTCCATGATCGATTCCGCGAGTGCGGCAGGCGAGAATTCCGTTTCGTGAAAGACAACCGCAGCGCCGACCCCGGTCAATAGCCGCGCATTCGAACTCTGCTCATCGCGCACGGCAGCGGCGAACGGAATCAATACAGAGGGGCGACCGATCGCGGCAATCTCCGCGACGGTAGACGCGCCCGCGCGCGAAATCACCAGGTGGGTTTCGGCCATCAGGCGCGGAATGTCGTCGAAAAAGGAAGCAACCTCAGCGTCGACACCGGCGTCTTCGAAGGCCCAGGCAGTCGCACCGACGTCGGCCTCCCGTGCCTGCTGGGTGACCTGCACCATGGACCTGACGGACTCCGGCAGCAATGCACAGGCATCGGGCACGACATCCGACAGTATGCGGGCTCCCTGGGATCCGCCCACGACTAGAATTCGGATCGTCCCATCCCCGGGCGGGCTGTACGGCGCGCCCGCGTGGGCCCTGACCGTGTTCCGGACCGGATTACCGGTGTGGACGGATGACACGCCGTCAGGGAGCGACATGGGCCAGATACTGAGCGCAACATGGTCGACGCGGCGAACAAACATCCGATTGGCGCGTCCGAGGACTCCGTTCTGCTCGTGGATCAGGGTTGGAATGCCGCAAAGGACTGCGGCGGCCATGGCAGGAACTGCAGGGTAACCGCCGAACCCGGCGACGGCGCCTGGCCGGTCGCGCAGCATCACCCTCAGCGCCGAGCACGTCCCGGCGACCAGGCGCAGCGGAACCGCGGCCCGTTCAGCCAGGCTTCCCCTGGAAAACGTTCCCGACTTGACGACCCGAAGGAGGATTTCATCCGGAAAACTGTCGATGAAGCGCGCTCCACGGTCATCGGTCGTCAGCATAACGCGCCAGCCGCGGCGCAACATTGTCTCGGCCAGGGCCTGGGCGGGAAACATGTGTCCGCCGGTGCCTCCGGCCGCAATCATGAGAAGCGGCATCCGGTTCATTCAGGCCGCCCGGATCACGGCTTGATCCATCGGGCCGAGCACGCTGTCCATGTCCCTGAGCGGCCTTGCCCTGGTAAACGCCAACAGCACGCCCACCAGGAACGCGGTCGCCAGGATGGACGAACCGCCGTAACTGACGAATGGAAGGGTCATGCCCTTGGCCGGGAGCAAACGGGCGGCGACACCCATGTTGATCAGCCCCTGGAGCGCAAAGATGGACGTGAGTCCCGTGCCGGCAATTCGTGTGAACATGTCGCGCCTGCGCCGGATGCGCACGAGGGAGGATACGGTGATCGTCAGGAACAACAGGACGATCAGCAAGACAAGCATGAGCCCGTACTCTTCCGCGGCCACCGCTATGATATAGTCGGTATGCGCGTCCGGGAGCGTCCACTTGATCTTTCCCTCACCGACGCCGACGCCGAAATTGCCGCCGCTTCGAATGGCGCTCTCGACATACCCGGCCTGGGAGTTCGGGTCCGGATCCCTGTCGAGGAACCCGACAATTCTCCGTGCGAAATGTTCCGACGAATTGAAGGCGGCAACTCCGCCGAGAACCGTCGCGACGGCGAGGCAGAAAAGAATCAGCACCGGGGCGCCGGCAACGAAATACATCAGCATCCACGCGGCGAGGAACAGGCTGGCCTGCCCGAAGTCGGGCTGCACAACCAAGAGGCCGATCACGATCATCGCGAGAAAAAAGGAAATTCGCGTACCCGACACGGTTGTCGTGACGCCCTTCGCGGAAAGAAACCAGGCTGCCGTTACGATGAAAAAGGGTTTTGCAAATTCCGATGGCTGGAACGATACGAACCCGAGCGAGTACCACCGCGTCGCCTCCTTGCCGAAATCGGTCCCGAGGAACGGCAGCAGGACCAGCGCGGCCGTTCCGGCCACGAATCCCAGGATGCAGAGTCTGCGCAGCAAGTCGATCGACATGATCGACACCACGACCATGCTGGCGAGTGCCAGCAGGGCAAAAAACGCCTGGCGATAGAAATAATAGAACGGGTCAAGGTCGTTGCGCCCGGCAATCGCGGGAGATGCCGCAAGCGCCATGACCAGCCCGATGAGGGCGAGGAGAAATACGCATGCAAGCGTCCAGCGGTCGACCGTCCCCCACCACTGCGGAAGGACTGGCTCACCCGTGTTGACTTCCACAGGGCCGTAGACGATTCCCGTCATTTGCCTTGCCTGTGCCCGAACCCGCCTATTCGTTCGTCCCGCCGTTTCCCGGCGTTTGTTGCAGGCCAATATGAATAGAAGCAGCGCTGAAATCCAGAAAAAAATGTCTCCCTACCCGACTTTGACCCCGTCAAACGCCTATCCGCGTTTTCTGGTGCCTGCCGTGCGAAAGATCAACTTGCAAGACGGCTTGGTCGTTATCTGGTCGTGGTTTCGATTAAAGGGCGAGTTCTGCGGCTGTGGTATGGTCCGTTCGGATCTTGTGTCTTCCGGACGTGCTGTGAACGGTGGTCACGAGTCCTCAGCTGCATTTTCAGGAGAACAGAGGCGTCTGCAAGAATGCGGCTCAGGCTTGTGAAGGATTTTCGGGACAAGGAAATGTTCCATTTTGCCCGACGTTCGTGACCATGGCGGGGGGCGTATTCTTACTGCAAAATTCGGCTGGATGTTTCCGCAGAAAGCCCGTTGCCGGAGGTCTCCACACCATCACGCGATTTCGTTCCGCCGCTTCCATTTCCTTGGTCGCATGCGTGCATTGGCATATGGCGAAGACGTATCGAGTTGGATCATTCGGCCCTTGGTGTATCTTCCCTTCCAGGGTGCACCGTACGACTGCTCGTCGGCCTGACCGGAAATGAAATCGACAAATTCCCGTTTTGCGATTTCCGGGTCAATCCACAATTGATCAAAAGACACGGCGTCGAAGCCGGCATCGAATTCCTGCGCAAGAGCGCCAGGCTGGTTCCATTTGAAGCCCGTTTCCGGAAAATCGATCAACTTTCCTTTCGCGTCATTTTCAATCCACTTCAGCACGAGGTCATTCAAACCTAGAAGATAGCTCACCAGATTGCGGACACTCATCACCGTTCCCTTGGCATGCCCCTCAAGGGTCGCCTCGCCGGATCATTTTGCGGGTACCGTCCCAAGATCCTTGGCAAGACGTGCAAAGTTGGTCTCAATGGCATCGAGAAGTTCTTCACGTGACTTTGGTATCGGGATGCATCAAGCACCTTTCACGAGAAGAATACTTTTCGTTCGAAGGCAGCCGAAAACGGAACTCGACGAGACCTTTCCATTCGTTTGTCGTGTGCCACATTGGTAACTGCAAAGCCGCCCCGGTGGAAATCCCTTGCTTGGTACGTCGCATTTTGAGCTGCACGAGTGATTTGCTCCTCCGCATCCGCGAGTTCAACCAGCTTCAGGCGCCGTGACGGCAGAAGCCTGCATGCCCGCAAGACCGCGTCCGCCTACCCCGAGCAGGCGGAGATCTGCCGTGCGATGGGCATGGCGGCACCGCCGAGGAACCTCGCCAAATTTCCGCGCTTTTCCATAGCCGTTGACAGCCAAATCCATCGTCTGAACCGGAGCCGGCAATTGGGGACGGCCACCCTGGATGGCCTCCCCTCCGGTTTGTCGTGCCATTCGTAATTTTTCCCCATTTGAAATCAATGTGTTGCGAACTACAAAGTTAAAGATGGGATGACTGGAGTGATGACCGGCTCCGGACTCCGTAACGGGCAGACCGAAAGCATCAGGACAAGGGCCACTGGCATGTCGAGCGCCGTTCAAGCTTCCTGATTTGCGTGGCTTGTCGAGCCCGCATCCCGCGGTCGATGCGGCCCGCGTTTCTGCCCGCAGTGTGGTGCGGGCGGGCGCAAACAGAAATAGAGCGGAGCCCTTTCCCGTGGCCGGCGCCGACAAGTGCGGCCAGTGACGCTGCCCTGGTGCACCGTAATGCGCGGATCAAGGATGTTTCGCGGGGTCCCCTTGCATCACATTCTTGACGGCTTCGACGAACGCGTCGCCCCGCGCCTCGAAATCCGTGAACTGGTCGAAGCTCGCCGCGGCCGGCGACAACAGGACGACATCTCCAGGCTCGGCTTCTGCCGCAGCGGATTTGACCGCCTCGTCAATCGTGCCGGATATGACCAGGTTCCTTACGCGCAGGTGGCGAAGTATCATCTAAG
>JAPOVX010000379.1:12426-15390 GCA_026707935.1 Paracoccaceae bacterium | reverse complement strand
TGGGGACGATCGAAGTCGAGAAATTCACCTACCGGTACCTGGAGGACGAGCCCTGCGGCAATCTCACATGCACCGTGTCCGAGCGTATTCCACGCACCAAGAATTCCGGTTACTCGCGCCAGCTGACATGGTACGACGCCAAGGAATTCCGCCTCATGAAGGTCGAGTATTTCGATCGCAAGAACGATCTTCTCAAGACCCTTGTTCTGGAGGACTACAACAAATACCTTGGCAATTTCTGGCGCGCCAGCACACTGACCATGACGAACCATCTGACGGGGAAAAGCACGGTTCTGGAATGGTCGGACTACGATTTCAGGACCGGTCTCAAGCAAAGCGACTTCACCCGAACAGCGCTCAAACGGGCACGTTGATGCCTTGCTTCAATGATTTGGCGCACCCGAATCCGGGAGACATCAAGGCCTTTTGCCTACCCAATGCCATGACGTAACGCACGGGCTTTGCACCTTACGGGAGCCGACGATCATCTGCCTGTTGCGCGCCCTGTCCTCCGAACGTTCCGTCCACCTTTGCGGCGAGGAGGTTCGGTTTCCTGGGTTCCGTCACTGATTATCAGCGTCATGGGATGACGTGCATTCCTGATTCCGTATTCTTCGTACAGTTCCTTGGCACATTCCGTTAGATCCCGGCCCGGAGGGACATTGAGCGCCCAGTCCAAAAAAATTGTACGACACTCGGCTTCGGTAATTCCGTCGATCCGGTAGGCTTCGTAAATGAGACCCTTGGGGTCAATCGAAAGCCTGCCTTTCGTGGGTTCGTGTTCAGTCGTTTCGTGACCGCTTTTTTCAGACATTTCCAGCCGGTCCTCCGCCCACCCACAAATTTGCGGGCGAATTCAGGACTGCAGAACCCGACTGATAATGCTGTCGCAATCCGATGTCCTGTCCCGTAGGTGGTTTTCAAGTTCACCCAGGGTCTCTCGCCCCGTGAGTGCCAATAGTACGGCCTGACCACCGGATCCGAGCGTATTCATGTCGAAACGCTCCTCGGCAAGTAGCCGTTGCACGTGCTGGACCTGGACAAGGAGATCATGCGTACCCGTCAATACGGCAAGATCGGACGGGCCAATCCATTCCGCCGCCGCAGCTGCCGCCAGTTGGTCCTTGGGGTGGCGTTCGGTAGCCCCCGAGACCAGTGCAAGAGCCTGCGCCAGTAGCTCGATCTCCAGCAATCCTCCGGCTCCCGTCTTGACGTCCCAGACATCCACACCTTTCCTGTTGGCGCCAATGCGCTCACGCATCTTGGCCACATCGTTGAAAACCGTAGCTGTATCCCTGGGCTGAAGTAACACTTCTCGCCGGACGGCTTCGACCTCCGCCATCGTCTTTTCATCTCCCGCGATTACCCTCGCGCGGGACAACGCCAGGTGTTCCCACGTCCAGGCTTTCGTCTTCTGGTATTCGCGAAACGATTGAAGGCTCGTCGCGACGGGACCTTTTCGCCCGGAAGGCCGCAGTCGCATGTCGACGTTGTAGAGTTTTCCTTCGGTCATCAAAGAAGAAAGGGCCGTGACCAGCGCCTGGGTCAGCCTGGCAAAATATGTCGATACCGCCAGGGGCTTGGCCCCCTTGGACTCGTCCTGACCGGCCGCATCGTAGACGACAACGAGATCAAGGTCCGACGTTGCCGTCATTTCCGACGATCCGAGCTTTCCCATGGCGAGAATGGCGAGTCCCTTGCCTGGAACATTACCGTATCTCTCAACGAATCGCAGTTCGACGCTGGGCAGCAAAGCACGTACACAGGAAACGGCCAGATCGGAATAAGACCGTGCGGCCTCAAGAACACCCGCGATTCCCCTCAGTTGCAGTACGCCAATCTGGAAATGTTTCTTGTGCATCCAGATTCGCGCAGCGTTCAATCTGGCCTCATAATCAGGAGTCGTGCCCAACAGTATTGCAAGATCTTCGAACAATTCGTCACCATCACCCAAGGGTTCGAAGAAAGACGGATCGAATAACGCGTCCATGACGGATGCGTTCTGGGCAAGGTACGCGGCAAGGCTCGGCGCGTTGGAACAGACGTCGATCAACAGGTCCAGCAATGGAGGATTCGCTTCAAACAACGAGAACAACTGTACTCCAGCCGGCATGCCCTTCAGGAATTCGTCAAATCGCGCGATGGCGTTCTTCGGTGCGTCGGCGGATCCAAGACGGCCGAGAAGCTTCGGACGAATGCGCTCAAACGCCGGCAAGTCATTTCGCCATCTGAGAACCGGGAGATCCAGCCAGCTTTCCGACAGTTCGATCAGGTCATCCGAAATCTCGATTTCGTCTTCGTCTTCATCGCCCTCGCGTTTGAAGAACATGCTGCAGGTGTCATCAACCATCTGAAGCCGCTCGCAGACATGGGTGCGGAACTCCCCGACGTCCGAGTAACCCGAAAAAGCAGCGATCCGGGCGATCCCGGTTTCATCGGCAGGCATCGTCTGGGTCTGGATATCCTGCACCATCTGAAGCCTGTGTTCGAGGTTGCGATGGTGGCAGTATGCGTCGATCAGGGACTCGGAAGTGCTTTCCGGCACCCAGCCCTTTCTGGCCAACACACGAAGCGCTCCCAGCGTACCGGATTCCCGAACCTCTGGATCACGTCCTCCGGTTATGAGCTGAAGCGTCTGGGCGAAGAACTCGATCTGACGGATTCCCCCGGGTCCCAGCTTGACGTTGTGACCTTCCAGCCGAATCGGGCCGGATAGCTGTTTGTGCTGGCGTATCCTGTCCTGCATGTTGCGCGCCGCATCCACGGTCGCGAAGTCGAGGTGCCTCCTCCAGATGAATGGTGTGATCTGCTCAAGAAACCGATGGCCCGCAGCCAGGTCGCCTGCCGCCGGGCGTGCCTTGATCAAGGCCGCCCGTTCCCACGTTCGACCCGTACTCTCGTAGTAACGCAGCGCTGCCTCACTGGATACGCATACAGGGGTCGTCGACGGTTGCGGCCGGGGGC
>JAPOVX010000379.1:0-12416 GCA_026707935.1 Paracoccaceae bacterium | reverse complement strand
CCGGAGGCGAAGGTCGGTCCTGAAGACATATCCGTCACGTGTTACATCGGAAAGCAACCTCACGAGTTGCCGTATGATCCGAACGAACTCCGCACGAAGTTCCAGGACATTGTCACCGGGCAGGTCTGACGCGTCGGATATGACAATCAGGTCGATGTCGGACGAGTAATTCAGTTCTGCCGCGCCCATCTTTCCCATCGCGAGTACGGATACTCCAGCGCACGCCTCCAACACCTGTTCATCGATTCCAGGCAGTTTTCCGCGTTCGTAACGCGTGCGCATGAGATGACGGAGCGCCGTATCGACCGCGGCGTCGGCAAATCGGGTCATTTGGGCTGTTGCGGTCATGACGTCCCAAACTCCACCGAGATCACAGAGCGCAATCAGAAGCGCTCCCCGGCGCTTCGCAACTCTGAGATGAACCGCGGGGTCGCCCGCCTCGGGAGGCGACCTCATCCAGGACAGCAGGTCGCGCAATGCCTGTTCGGGCGTCTTGTCCCAGATCGACCGGAACCACTCGATCTCCCGCCTCAACAAACCGGTCAGATAGGGGCTGCAGCAGGCTATGCCTGCGAAAAGCCGGCGGTGAATGTCATCAGGCTCGAGATCGTCGATCAGGTCTGACAGGTCGGGCGCATCCGCCGGTTCAAATCGTTCCGGCGCCGACCTTATTCGGCCCCTCAGTGTCATGGAATCAGATGACTCATCTTCAAACAAACGATCAAGATCAACTCACGTTTTTTCCCTTGGTGTCGCCGAACTGCAGACCGCCATGATGTCAAACACTCGCAATGAAATGACGATGTTCCCGAATTCGCCTTCGAGGGCGCAGTCTGCCACGTGATCAACTCCTGTCCTTACCGGATCCAGGTATTCCGCCACCATAGGGAATCCAGGTGCCACACGTCTTTCCTGCCAACAATTGCCGCTGGTTTCAATCGCCCGTTGGCAGGTACCCGGCATCCGACCAGATTGGCTGTTCGAGACGGACGTCACGTATCGACGATCGTCCGGAGGACGGATTGTGCCGCACGTTTTCCTGGATCCAGCTGACCTCCGCCAAGCCTTTCCAGGGCTTCGGCAAACGCACTCCGCTGCGCCGCGCGTTGATCGGGATTGGAAAGAAGCACCGAAAGCTCCGCTGCGACGTTTTCGGCCGTGCAATCCGCCAGGAGGTACTCGGGAACGGCGTGACGTTCGATCAGCAAATTGACCAGATTGGCAGTGTCTATCCTGACGAGCCTCAGGATCAGAAACGCGGTCAGCCGGCTGGAACGATAGCCGATCACCGTCGGGCACCCGGCTCTCGCGAGTTCCAGGGTCACCGTTCCTGAAGTCGCAAATGCAGCTTGCGCCATGGAAAAGATCACGTGTTTCCGGGTTCGATCTTCCTCGTCATCATCTGCGCACGGATCCAGAACCGAAATGGACCCGGGCCAGTTTCGTACCAGTTCCCGAACCATTCCGGCTACCGGAGCCGCGGCGGGAACGACCCACTCGACGGAATGATGTT
Organism: Paracoccaceae bacterium; assembly: GCA_026707935.1. Lineage (GTDB taxonomy): Bacteria > Pseudomonadota > Alphaproteobacteria > Rhodobacterales > Rhodobacteraceae > JAPPHA01. Next base: position 10,903 of record JAPOVX010000379.1, on the reverse strand, counting down.
GAGCCGCGATCCGCGCGATCACATCGCCGAAAACGGGTCCCATCCGGCGGATTTCGCTTGTCCTCGAACCCGGGAGCAGCACGACCAAAGGCCTGTCTGGCCCGCACGGTCCAAACCGATCCCGAAATTCCCGTTCGATTCTTCGCAGCCTGTCTGCCTCGAAGTCGCGGACCAGGGGGTGACCGACAAAGTCACAGGTCATTCCGACCTCTTCGAAATACGGTGGCTCGAAGGGGAGCAACGCCAGGACATGGTCTACCGATCTTGCCATGCGCCTGGCCCTGCCCGGTCGCCATGCCCACACTGTCGGGGCGACATAATGAATAACCTTGAGATCCGGCATCAAACGTTTCGCCTGGGCAGCGACTCTCAGGCTAAAGTCGGGGCAATCAATTGTGATGAGGGCGTCGGGACTGAATTCCGCTATCGATTTCGCCGTCTGCCGGATTCGCCGTAGAAGCGCAGGAACCCTGAAGACAACTTCCGTCAGCCCAACAACAGAGAGTTCATCGAAAGGAAACTCGGATTCGAGGCCAACGGACGCCATGGACGGACCGCCGACCCCCCTGACCTCGATTCCACCAGCCACGATTTCCTGGAGGTTGCGGATCAGCGAGCCGCCGAGCCGGTCGCCTGAGAGTTCCCCCGCAATCACGTATAAACTGACCTTTCCGTTCATGCGGTCAGTTCATCTTTCTTGCAAATCCAGATGAACAGGCCGCGTTCACGCGCGTGCCTGATACATTCTTCCGGTTCGAGCATGAGGACATCGCCAGCCACAATGATTATTCCGGAAAGACCGGCCGAACTTGCGCCGATAACCGTTTGCGGACCGATGGCGGGCATGTCCATGTCGCGGTCCTGGCAGGACTTCGCAGCCTTGTAGAGTACGCCCGCGGAACCGTCGGCATCTTCAACCTTGCCGCGAATGAATTGTCCTGCGGATGCGAGCAGCCCGTCCGTTCCCTGAATTGTCTCGACGCCGACGCAAAGGCCGTGTGCCACGACGACAGCCTGCCCGACGTCGACGGACCCGAGTGCGTCAAGTATCGCCCGGGCTCGACGACCGTCTTCGATATCCTGCCGCGATGGTCGATCCTGGGTGCAAACTCCCGGTCTCGGGAGCAACTCCGGAACTATTTCATGGGGTCCCCTTACCCGGAATCCCTCACGCTCGAACAGGGACCTGATTGCCCGCAACACACCGTCATCACCGCCCTTGAGCGCCGGGAACAGCCAGTTGGCATGTTTCTGCAAGGTTGAATCGAATTCCTCGGGGTCCAGCGACGGCCTGCTGAATTTTCCGGCGAATACGACATCCGTGCAGCCAGCGTCGACCAGCCGAGCGAAAACCTCTCCCGGTCGTTCGAACCGGGCCTGGAAACCGGTTGAATTTCCGGGGAATCGACCCCGATCGTAGTAACTCGCGACGTGCACGGGCTGACCGCGAGCGTCACAGGCTTCAGCAATGATCTCCGGCAGGCGACCGGCCCCGGCGATGATTGCGACTGGAGGCCTCGCTCGGGCCATGGATTTCATTCTTCGGGATCGTCGATCGGACCCGGAGTGCAGAGATTTCGGGTCCCTCCATCAAGGATGAATTCAACCATTTCCCGGATCTGGTCGTTGCTGTCGGCGAGGTCCATGAACTCTTTCGCACTGTCCCGGATGTTTCCGCTGTTTCTGAAAATGGCCTGGAACGCCGACTGGAATTTCCTGACTTCCGACGGTTCAATTCCGCGACGCCTGAGACCAACAATATTCAGCCCGCGCAACGTAGCCCGTTCACCGTATACAGTACCGTATGGAATGACGTCCCTGGCGACCGCCGCATGTCCTCCGACCATTGCGCCCTCGCCGATCCGGCATCTCTGGTGAACTCCCGCCTGGGCTCCGATCGTGACATGGTCCCCAACCGTACAGTGACCGGCGATTGCCGCGTAGTTGACCATGACGACATGATCCCCGACCTTGCAATCATGGGCGACATGGGCTCCGATCATCAGCATGCAGTCGTTTCCAATCTCCGTTACGCCGCCTCCGTCGACGGTGCCGACGCAGATGGTCGCATACTGGAAAATCCGGTTGCGATCGCCGATTACAAGCCGCGTTCGTTCGCCCCTGTACCTGACGTTCTGCGGCTCGACCCCGATCGATGCGAACGAAAAAATCGTTGTATCGGCCCCGATGGTGGTCAAGCCGTCCAGGACCACATGAGCCTTGACGTCGACGTCCCGCACCAGGTGGACGTCAGGGCCAATGACGCTATACGGCCCGATCTTGCAGCCGGGACCGATCTTCGCACCCGGCTCCACCACCGCACTCGCGTGGATTTCTGAAGAAGGATCTACTGTCATTCCGACCCGGCACGTTCTTCGGCCGGAACCATCATGGCATCAATCACCGCCTCGGCGACGGTTTGTCCGGAAACCACACCACGACCGCTGACCCGCCAGATTCGACCACGGCTGCGCAAGACTTCCACGTGCAACTCCAGCATGTCGCCAGGTTTGACGAGCTTTCGAAACTTGCACTTGTCGACAGTCATCAAATAGACGAGAGGCCGCACATCCGTCAGCGCCAACGTGTGAACGACGAGAACGGCCGCCGTCTGGGCGATCGCCTCGATGACCAGGACGCCGGGCATGATCGGATTTCCGGGGAAATGTCCGTCGAAGTGCGGTTCATCCGCGATGACGGCCTTCATCCCGACGGCGCTTTTTCCAGCGCGAATGTTCTCGACTGAATCGATCATCAGGAACGGTTCCCGATGCGGAATCGTCCGTTTGATCGCATCAAGATCCGCTCGAAGCGGCCGGTCCTTGCTCGTGTTTTCCGACATCAGGATACGCGGTCAGTCCTCTCGCATGAATTCGGGTCCCTATCAGTCAGTTCCTCGCCTGGCAATCAGGTAAGCGGCCCTGTACCTCTATTCGCCGCCCTGTTCCTCCCGGTCTGACAGGTACGCCCGATCCATCCTTTCGATCACGTCGTCGGTTATGTCCGCTGCCGAGGTCGCCAGCAAGACTGCCTGCCTCCCGACAATCATTCCGATTCCGCGTTCCTGCATCATTTCCAGCATGACCTGTTCCGCCTTCCTGAAAAACCGTTCGCGTGCTCGTTCGTACTCAGCGTTAAGCCGTTCAAGTTTCTGTTTCTGGTCCGTGCGTATCGAGTTGACCTTTGAATCAAACGCATTTGCGTGCGTGCGGAACTCTTCCTGTTCCGCGGTCTCCCGCATTTCCGTCAGGGCGCGTTCTTCGGTTTCCAGCTCCGCCTGCAGTGCCTCGTTTTCCGCCCTGAGTTCATTTCCTTTCCGGTTCAGGTCTTCGAGAATGAGTTGTCCTTCGATCGAGTCGCTGAGAAGCCTCTCCTGGTCCACGATTGCAGCACTCAGCTGCCAGCCGACATCCTCCGCCCGGGGCTCCTGGGCACCCGAAACGCTCGCGAGACCACACAACAGGAAAACGATGGCCGCCGACCGGGCAGCCATGGGAGAGCAGGCACTCGGGATCAAAAACGCGTACCGATCGTCAGGCGGAAACGCTCGGTCCTGTCAACGCCCTTGATGTACTTGAGCGGCCTGGAGAAGTTGAAAGCGAGCGGCCCGATCGCCGTGTTCCAGTACAGGGCAAACCCGGTCGACGAACGCAGTTCGAAATCAGGACTTTGGGCCTGAACCCGTGTGCAAGGATCTGCTTGCGTGTCAACACAGTTGGAATTCTCTTTTGCTGACGTCACGTCAAGTCCCCAAAGCGATCCGGCGTCAATGAATATCCCGCCGGTGAGTCCGACTTCATCGGGCAGGCCGAGCGGAAATGTTCCCTCGAGCCGTGCAATCGCGAAATACTTGCCGCCGAGCGGACTGTTGTTTTCGTCCCTGGGTCCGATTCCGAACGTCTGGAACCCGCGGAACGAATCGCCCCCCAGGAAAAACCGGTCCGAGACCCGGGAGTTCGCCCCGATGGGAACAAAAAACCCCGCTTCCAGTTCGGACGACAGGATCACGTCGCCCTTGAGCAAACTGCTGTATGCCGTGAAATTCCCGCTCGTCTTTGAATAACGGACATCGCCCCCCAATCCGGCAAGCGTCTGGCCGATACTGAACCTGTACCCTTCCGACGGCTGGAAGAAGGAATCGGTCTTGTTCAGGACGTACCTGGCGCCGATGGCGCTGGTCAGCGTCTTGCCCTCGGGACTCTCGCCAACGAGAGGAGAAATACTCACGTTGTTGTTGGTATCGTCACCAGTACGTCGCTCCAGCCTGGCCTGGTTCAATACGTAACTGAGCTCGAGCCGGGCCGACGTGCTGACCGGGAACGAAACGCGTGGACGCATGCCGATTTCGCGGGAATTGTAGGTGAAGGAATCGGACGTATTCCGCTCGTGGTACACGCTAATGCCGACTGCCAGGTCACGATCAAGAAATCGGGGTTCCTCGAACGAAAACGCAAACGTATTGTCCGACTTTCCTACCGAAAGGCTCACACCGACTTTCTGTCCTCTTCCGGCAAAGTTCGCCTCGCGCAGGGCGATGTTGCCGGCAACCCCCTCATCGGTCGCGTAAGCGACACCGAATGTCAGGCTTCCGGTCGGACGTTCTTCAACCGTCACTTCAACGATGGCCTGATCCGGGGCGGACCCGGGCCGCGTCTCAACCGTTACATTGCTGAAGTATCCGAGCGCGCGAATCCGGTCCTGCGCGCGAAGGATCTCACGCCGGTTGAATGGGTCGCCTTCGACGACCCTGAATTCTCGCCTGATGACGTGATCCAGCGTTGTCGAATTTCCGGAAATCTCGATGCGCTCGATGAATTGCCTCGGGCCGCGAACCAGCTCGACATTGACATCAACTGTCTGAGACTCATTGTTGCGCCTGATCGAATGGGCAGACTGCACGAACGTATATCCAAGTTCATTGGTGCGAAGGTTTATGTCGTCGAGCAGTTCTTCCAGCAGTTCCTCGTCAAAGATCTCGCCATGCGAAATATCCACGAGATCCGCGAACGCATCCACGTTGACCTCCGGAAGTTCACTCGAGATCGTGATTTCGCCAAAGAAGAACTGTGCCCCTTCCCTCAGGCGGAACGTGACAAGGAATCCGTCTCTTTCCCTTGTCAGTTCGGACGTTACCGAAAGTATTTCAAAGTCGATAAACCCGCGGGAGAGATAGAATTCCTCGAGAAGAGCCCGGTCGCTCTCAAGGCGTTCTTCGATAAACGTATCGCTTCTGAACAGCCAACTCAGCAAATTTGCCTGTTTTGTGGCGAGGACCCGTCGCAACCGCCTGTCAGAGTAGCTTCGGTTGCCGACAAACCCCACCCTGGCGATTTCGACGATACCGCCTTCGAAGACCTCGAAGACGAGATCGACCCGGTTTTCCGTCCTTCGAATGATCCGCGGCGTGACCTCGGCGCTCAATCGCCCGGCAGCCATATAGGCGTCCACGATGTTCTGTGCATCCGACTCCGCTCTTGCAGGGGAGAACGTTTGCCTCGGCTCGGACGTGACCAGGCTCAAGAGGACTTCGTCATTCAGGATCTCGTTCCCCTCGATGGCGATCTGGTTGATCGTCGGCCGTTCATCCACTTCAATGATGAGCCGGTTCCCTTCCGGGCGTACCGCGACATTTTCAAACAGGTCTGATTGGTGAAGGCGCTGAACGGCGTCGTTGATTTCCCAAAGACGAACACCCACGCCGGTTGGAATTCCGGCGATCGAACGAACGGTGTCCGCCGTCATTCTCTGATTTCCGACGACTTCGACGCGGTCGAACACGAGAACGCCCTGGGCAAGGGCCGGAGACACGAATTCCCGAGGCTGCGGCGACGCAATCCAGGCGAACAGGACGATCAATAAGAGAATCAATCCACGTGCCAAATTTCGATCCTTTTTCCGAAAACTGCTGAAAGCGGCAAAATTACCGAAACCGAAACCGACCATTTTGCCCCCGCAGGTGAGGAATACCTATCTGAAATGAAATGTCATCCTACTGCATGCAAACCATGCCCGCAATTGTCAGGGCTTGACCCAAACGCGAGCAAACGCACGAAATGTGGTATGTCCTCGCCAAGTTCCCACCAATGAAAAGGACGCCGACTTGGCTTGGAACAAATCCGCTCGGGAACAGCACAGGCCCCGGATCCGGGCATCACCGGCAGCTGATTCCCGGCATGGACAGGCGTGGAATACGTCGTGAAAACCAGTCAGGCGGCTATGTGCCGGTTTCGGTGGCAACGGCAAAAACGGCTCGACCAACGCCCGCTCCTCAGACGCGTTATCCTACTGTTCGATGAACTTCCCCGGGCGCGCCGAAGCGCATCGGCGAGTCCCGACATCACCTCTTCGGGCACCCGCACGCATACACTCCTGCCGAGGGCCACCTCTTCCTTGCACGCATGAATCTCGCGTAGCCTCGTCGCCATTCGATCCGCGCCAACGGTCCTGGGCGCCCGTCTTTTCGGACGGTCCCGTCGTCCTCGAGACCGAAGCTGGCCACATACGGATCATGCCGGTGGCGGCTTCAACGATTCCACGACAAAACCCCGTTCCACCCAGCAAATCCGTTACCATGCCGCTCCAATACCGCCTGAAGTTCAGGATTCTCCGTCTGCGCACCGGTCTCGATGGATTCGAGCTTCCCGGTACCGCGGTCGGACACGGAGCAGGAATCACCGCCAGTCGTCGGCCAAGAGACTTGGATGAGGTCATCGATATCGGGATTCCCGGCGTGAACCGCCCGCGAGAACGAGCGAACGGCGTCTGCATGCCGGCTTCGGTTCGACCCGGAATCCCCAATTGATCGCGTTGGTCAGGCTCCAATGAGGCGCAGGATGTCATTGTAGGTCGCAAACACCATCAGGCAGACGAGAGCCATGAGGCCGAACCTCGTCAGGATTCCGAGAACCCTGTCGCTCGGGCGGCGGCCGACACCGGCTTCATACGCGAACATGATCAGGTGGCCTCCGTCAAGGACCGGAATCGGCAAAAGGTTCAACATCCCGATCGCGACGGAAATGACACCGAGCAGCCACAGGAGGTCGAGAAACCCGTTCGATGCGACGTCTCCCGAAACATGGGCAATGCCGAGCGGTCCCTGGATGTTTTCAAGCCCAATGTTGCCGACGATCATGTGGTAGATCCCGTCCACGGATACCTCGATGACGAAAACCATGGTCGAGAAACCGATTGCGAGCGCGCGGAATGGTCCCGGCGTCGTGACCTCGGGGTCGAAGGCAATCCTGCCGCGAACGCCGATGGCGACGCGCTTTTCGAAAACGCCTTCGCCAACCTCCCGATCCATAACGGTCGGGGTGACGGAGACACTGACAAGCTCGCCCTTGCGCAAGACCAGCATGTTCACCCCGGATTCCCCTGCTCCGAGAACAGCTTCACGCAGATCGGAAAACCTGCGCACAGCCCTGGAGTCGACTTCCAGAACCAGGTCGCCGGATCGCAACCCGGCCCGGCTCGCAGGAGACACTGGCTCGATGCTGGAAAGAAAAGGTACCAGGGGGTGATCACCCTCGATTTCCAGCAGCCTCCCGTCCCGCTCCACCAGGTACCGGACGGTTGCGGCGGATGTGGAAGCCGCACGGTTTTCTGATCCGGTTTCCCGGTCAGGTGTAGCCGTTTCGGAGATCAAGATTTGAATATCTGCAAAATCCTCGACGCTTCCGCCGTTGACTTCGATGATGCGGTCGCCCCTTTGAATGCCGAATTCGTATCCCGGCAGATCGAGCACGGCGCCAACCGTCATGTTGCCCGAAGAAACACCGTTGACAGCCGCCAGACCCGCAAACAGGATGACGGAAAGGGCAAAGTTGGCGACTGGACCCGCGGCGACCGTCAATGCGCGTCGAAGAACCGACGCATCATCGAAACGGTCGCCACCGACTGTCCCCTGGAGGTCCCCGGACTGGCCGGCGGGTACAGCCATCGTTGGCTGTTCGCGACCACTGCCTGGTTCAGGGGCTTCAAGGAAGCGGACATAGCCGCCCAGCGGAAGGGCGGCGACCTGCCATACGGTTCCCCTGCGGTCACGCCGCGACCAAATGACGGGGCCGAAACCGACCGAAAAGACCTCGACACCGATTCCACACCAGCGACCGATCACGTAGTGACCCAGTTCGTGAACGAAAATGATCACTGAAAGCACGAAAATGAACGGAACGACGTAGGACACAAAGGGCCCCGCGACCGGAATTACGGCAATCGTGTCGAGCATTCGTGACCTCCCGGCTATGGGGTTCCGGCAATTTCGTCAAAAACGGACCGTGCCCAGAGATCGGCCGACCTGACGGCGGGAAGGTCGAACTGCGACTGTTTTCCCGAAACCCGTCTCGCATGTCGATTCAAGACCTTACCCACGATCTCGGCCATTTCGGTAAACCTGATCTTCCTGGAAATGAAAAGATCAGCGGCTCGTTCCTTTGCCCCATTGAATACGGCACCGGCGAGACCTCCGAGTTCCATGACCAGTTCGGCTTGTTCGAGCGCTGGAAACTTACTGACATCGGGTCTTTCAAACTCGAGCGGACCGAGTTTGGTCAAGTCCACCGGTTGGAGTCCCTGCTCCCTGCGTTCAGGCCAGTTGAGCGCAACGCTGATCGGATGTCTCATGTCGGTGGGTCCGATCTGCGCAAACATTCCCCTGTCGACAAATGACACGATGCCGTGAACGAGGGACTGCGGGTGGATCAAGACTTGAAATTTCCGCCATTCAATTGGAAATAATTCTTTCAATTCTATAAGTTCCATCGCCTTATTGAACATGGATGCACTATCGATTGAAATCCTGGTGCCCATGTTCCAATTGGGATGATTCGCCGCTTGCTCGGGTGTGACCGAGGCAAGCTGTTCAATCGGCGATCTCAGGAACGGCCCCCCCGAGGCAGTCAGAAACACGTTTTCGATGCCGTCGTAGTTCACTGCTTCGAATATCTGGAAGAGCGCAGAGTGCTCGCTGTCAACCGGGATCAGCGTGCAACCGTTTTCGGCACATATCCGCTTCAAGAGGAAACCGCCGCACACCAGGGATTCCTTGTTCGCCAGGGCCAGTACCCTGGCAGAGCCTGCTGCCTTGAGGCTGACTTCCAGCCCGGCAATCCCGACAATCGCCGACATGAACCAGTCAACCGGCAACTCGGCAGCCTCGAGCAGGGCTTCGCGGCCGCCAACTGCCGAAACACCGCTTCCTTCAAGCGCACGGCAAAGTTCGTCCAGCCGGTTCTCGTCCGCGATGACGGCAAAATTCGGGCGCAGGTCACGTGCCTGTTGTGCAAGCAGTTCGACGTTGGAACAGCCTGAGAGTGCCAGGATTTCGTATGCCGATTTGTGCCGTTGAACGAGACTGACCGTCGACCGCCCAACCGAACCCGTAGATCCAAAAATCGAAATCTTTCGCATCGCTCTATCCCAGGAAACGAATTCAGATGGCAACAAACCGGGTCAGAATTCCCGCCGAACACATCAGCCAACCGAAACAGCACGCCACGACCAGGCCATCGAAACGGTCGATGAGACCACCATGTCCGGGGATCAAACGGCCGCCGTCCTTTGCCCCTGCCCTGCGCTTGATTGCCGATTCGGCAAGATCTCCGATCTGGGACAACGCAGACAGAAAAATTGCCAGCACGAGCGCGCTGATCATGGTCAATCCCGACATCCAGTAGACCATACCAACGCAAACAGCCAGGAACCACCCTCCGACGACTCCTGACCATGTCTTGTTCGGGCTGATGGCTGGCCAGAATTTCGGTCCGCCCACAAGGCGGCCGACCATGTATCCTCCCGTATCGGTAGCAATGACGACCATGACGACGAGGGATGCCAGCATCAGGCCGCATTCCGACCTGATTGTCGCGAGACCAAGAAAACCTGCAACCACAACCGCCAGTGCCGCCGCGACGGCATGCGGCGACGGCTTCGTCAGGACAATTGCAATCGCGACGACCCAGAAAGGGGTTCCAATCCAGAGAAGGCCAGGAACCAGAAGCGAAAACAAGGCAGCGCCGGCGGCGGCGCCGGCAAGAAACGCGTAGGCCCTTCCGGAATCCGGCCAGTGCATCGCCGCGATTTCCCACGAGATGACTGCCGCGGCAACCGAGAGGACCCCGGCAAATGCCAGGCCGCCCATCCACAGGGAGGTCAGTCCAATGGCTGCAAGAACCACGGATGACAGAATTCGTATACCAAGATCTTCAAAACTCAACCGCGACCAAGACATGGTCAGGCGGTGACACCGGCAATCCTGCCAAACCGACGTTCCCGCCTGCCGTATTGGTCGAGTACACTGTGAAACATGTCGGCCGAAAAGTCCGGCCATTCCGTCTTGACAAAGGCAAACTCGGCATAGGCCGATTGCCACAAGAGGAAATTGGAGAGCCGCATTTCGCCTGATGTCCGGATCACGAGGTCTGGGTCAGGCACTTCGGCGGTATCCAGAAAGGAAGAAATCGTCTTTTCCGATACGCTGTCAGGGTCAAGTTCGCCTTCTTGCACGGCAACCGCGATCCGCCGAACCGCCCGCGTGATCTCATCCCGCGCCCCGTAATACAGGGCAACGGTCAAGTTCAGCCGGGAATTATGCTCCGTCTCTCTTTCCAGCCAGCGCGCCAGTTCCTGCAGCCTGCGGTCAAGGCGGAAAAGGTCTCCGATGAAACGAACCCGAATTCCGGCATCAACCAGTTGTCGCGCCTCGGACCGAATGTATTTGTCAAAGAGGCCCATGAGCGCGGCGACCTCTTCCTCGGAGCGCTTGCTGTTCTCGGTGGAGAAGGCGAATAGCGTCAGGTATTCGATTCCTGCATCTAGCGACGCCGTGAGAATTTCCCGGACGCGGGCTGCTCCCCTGACATGCCCGCGGATTCGCTCCATCCCGCGGCGTACGGCCCAACGGCCA
>JAPOVX010000079.1 GCA_026707935.1 Paracoccaceae bacterium | reverse complement strand
GACATGATGATGGCCGCCTCGCCGTCATAATCGGCATAGGCCCGCTGGGTCGCGATCTGATCTGCGATGTACTTCGCATCGTGCCAGACCCCCCAAAGAAAGGTCGATCCACGCCGTGACTGCCAGGGCAGGCCAAGAAAATAGATGTCCGGTTCAATCGAGACACCACGTTGGTGGATCGGCGCGCCTTTGTCGTCGAATGCATCGGCCTTGATCCAGCCAAAGTCCTGACGGAAACCCGTGGCCCAGATGATCGTGCCGATGCCTTCCCTGGAGAACGCGATCGAGCTGATCGGGTTGGCCAGGCAGTCGGGATCGGCAAATGGTTCGCGTGCTTCAGGCTCTTCCGGCAATTCGAGACCGGTACGCGCGACATAGGCATCCGCCAGATCGAGCATTCCCATGTAGTTGGCGTCACCGGCGGCAATGTTGCGCCGAAGGTCGTCGGCAAACCTCAAGACGCCGTTTTCGAAGCTCCGGGTCAGGCCAACAAGGGTGACGCCCTCGTTGGCTAGACGGCGAAAATCCATGGTGTGCCCGCCATAGGCGCCGCTCACAGAGATGGTCACGTGTCCGGTTCCAGGTTCAGCCGCTGCCTGGTCCCACAAGCCCAGCACGCCCAGCCACCAGACAAAGTCGCGCCCGCGATACCGGCGAGGCGGCCGGTCATGCGGGCCAACCGAGAGGAAGACCTTGCGCCCGGCGCGGTTCAACTCGTCGGCAATCTGTGCGCCGGAAGATCCGGCGCCAACAACCATGACAGCTCCTTCGGCCAACTGGCCCGGGTTTTTGTAGTCGAAGGAGTGAAGCTGCCCGACACCTGCGGATTCGGGCACAATCGGTGGAAAAGACGGGTGCTGGAATGCGCCGGTGGCGGCAACGATACGCTTGGCTGCTAAGACACCTTGAGACGTCTCGACGCGGAAACAACCTTCGCCGGGCATCCGCTCGGCCTTGAGAACTTCGACGCCTTCGCGGATCGGTGCATTCACCATCTCGGCATATTCAACCAGGTACTCTGCGACCCGGTCTTTGGACACAAACGCGTCCGGGTTGTCGCCTGTAAACTCCAGACCTGGAAAACGGTCATGCCATGCGGGGCCGTTGGCGACCAGGGCGTCCCAACGGCCGGTGCGCCAGGCTTCCGCCGTCCGATGCTTTTCCAGAATCAGGTGCGGAACATCGTTCCTCCCGAGATGTTCGCTCAGCGCGATGCCGGCTTGTCCCCCACCAACAACCAGTGTGTTCGTTTTCTCCAACGACATTTTCACGTCCCTCAAAGTGTCGAGACTCTACCTCGCAAGCCGGGGCCGCCGAATGCCGGGCCAACTGAATCCGGCAGCTCTTCAAAAGGCGAGGTTCCCATCCACTCGATTGCAAAAGCAAATCTCTCAACCGGATAGAAACGGAAGCGTTTCTCACTCCATTTGTGGTCAGATCGAGATGTGGACTATGGACACCACTCTCCAAGCTGAGATGTTCAGGGGGAGCGTTGCCGAGAAAGAGACGTTTTTGAATTACCAAATTGAGTAGGATGCCTTTGCAGGCTCATCCGGGCCGCCGCGAACGACGGGCTAACCATGGCAAAGTGATCATCACGCGCTCCAGCCTTCGCCGGTATTCTGGTGCACTGGAGTTCGCATCCTGGACATCGGTATTTCTTGCACTGCGCAAGCAACACAAGAATTTGCCAAACCAAACGACTTTGCGCGGCCACAAGAGAACTCTGCCCTTCCGGGTGAAAAACTCTCGATAGCCAATGCCGTCAAGGGACCAACGCCCGGCACTGCCTGCCAACCCATCGCTGAACCCGTTCCCTCCGCTTGCGCATCAAGGGCCTCGGTCCGGGCCTCGATCCTCTTTGCTTCCCGGCAGCACGAATCAGCAGGTCCCGACATTGGGCAACGATCATCGCGGGGAGGCCGCAAGCGGGATCTTCGATTATCGCGGCGATCTGCCTCAAGTCGGCGGGTGGATATCGAGAAATCGATGCACAAATTGGCGTTCATTGCCCTACCCCATTTTCGCAATGTGCCGCTTACGCTTACTCATTTTGGTAATCCAGTTCGTTGAACTAGTCAGATATTTTCGGGCGAGGACGAAGCCTTTGAATTTTGCCGGGTAGCCGCCATCGGTTTTGACGATCACACCATTTTGATTACCGTGAGGACAAGGCATGAGCCTGGAAGCATCAGAATTTGACTATGTC
>JAPOVX010000037.1 GCA_026707935.1 Paracoccaceae bacterium | reverse complement strand
CGGATGCCCGGCACTGTTCAGCGGCCGGTCAACTCAATAATTTTGCAAGAGGCTCAGGCGGTAAAGAAAACAATGAGGTGCGGTACTCTTTGAGAATTGTATTCCGTTCTTTTTCGATAAATTCGTGAAATATGAGGTGTTGAAATCGGTGGGTTATCCAGTCATTCCAAGCAGTGTCGATTGCCGATCGGAGGGCGGGAGATCGTGATGCATCAATTTTTAGCAATGTGTGACCGACCGCCCTGAGAATTGTAATGGCCGTTATCCACCGAAGTCGGATTATTGCTAAATTCTTAGACAAGAGTGCGGCAGAGAATTCGTTCCTGGCCCGATACGCATCGCGTAGAGCACGACGTGCCGCCAATGCATCGAATTTCGTATACGGATCGTTCTTCTTTATTTTGCCGCGACGAGCGCGTGGCCAAGTCTCAGCCATTCGTCGAAAAGCGCTTGAGAGCAGGGATCATGATATTCACAGTCGTTCCGAATACCGAGCCAATTCAGCGGCGGTGGCGATGAGTTCCAGCCCAGCAAGGATGGTGAGATAGTCTTGGACGGAGATGGGTGGCGCCACCAGCCGCTCTCGTATCTTGCGCACTGCTTCGCAGAAAGGGTCTGGCATCAGGTCAAGGTGATTTGACAGAAAGGTATCGGGGTGCAGGACTTCGATGCCGTAGGGCATCACTGCGTCTTCTGGAAAGTCTCGCAGATTGCAGGTAACGATCACGTCACAGTGCCCGGCGATTGCCGCAGCGAGGACATGACGGTCGTCGGGGTCAGGAAGGTTGAGCGCAGGGATCAGCGGTTCGTATCCGGTGACCAGACAGTCCCGCGTGGCCCGGTCCATGAGACGGCGGGTGTGCTCCAAGGTTGCTCGGTCACGGTGCGGTTCGTTGCGGATCAGGGCGTCGATCCACTCCCGATGGATGTCTTCGGTCCATTTGGCGCGAAAGACATCGTCAGCCGCCATTTGCAGAAAAATATCCCGCATTGGTGCGGGATAGAGAATGTTGGCGTCAAGAAGAGCGGTGAAGCCCGTCACCGGGCGCCATATCCCATGTCATGAGCCTGGGCCTCACGGGCCAGCTGGTCGAGCACCTGCTCGCGTTCACGGTCGATGGCGTTTTTGTAGGCCATGACGTCTTCCATGCGAATCCGGCGGTGCTTGCCAACCTTCCGATGCGGGATGACCTTCTGGTCGAGGAGCTTGATGAGGAACGGACGGGAGACGTTCAGCACGTCGGCCGCCTGGACGGTTGTGAGCTCAGCGCTTTCCGGAATGAGCGTCACGCCCTGACCCGCGGCCATGGCTTCCAAGACATGCATGAGGAGGTCGACCGCACCGGCCGGGAGATCGATCAGTTGTTCGTGTTTGCTGTCTCTGACGCGCAGCTTCAAGGGCCGGTCCGTTCCGCCGTAAGGAGACAGAGCTTCGTAGGTGCTTCGTGCGATCGCAGCATCCCGAGGTGTCGGCGGGAGCTGCCGATGAGCCAACGTGTTCATGTATGCCTCCTTGGAGGGCGTGATCCCATGGAGTCAAGATATATAAATGAAGTAAATGAAGCAATCGCATCAAATGTCAAGGGGCTGTAGACTGACACGCGGGTCCGAGCGTCGATCAAGTTCACTCGGGAAGCAACGATCTGTCAGGTTCCTGCTCTCCCGACAGATGCCCGCCGACGCTCTCAGTGATCTTGGCTGCGGCGGTCTGGATCGCGTCCCGCGCCAGATGCGCTTATCGAGCAGTTGTCTGAACCTGGGTATGGCCGGGCAGCTTGCGGATCATCGTGAGGCACTCGCCCAAGGTCAGCGCCCTTGAAGCGTACGTGGAAGGAGGACGCAACTACCAAGGAATTCTTGGCAGTTCGAACCGAGGGCAGGCGCAGGCTGAAGCACTCAAATCTCGACGCCATCATCTCGGTCGCGACGTTGACATTGACATCGTCGTCCGCAGCCTCGCCCAGCTACCGCAGGGAAGCTTCGCATCGTGGTGGCCGATCTCGACCGCGTGACCGCGCTGTTCGCCGATGGCTACGCTGCGTGGGTCTGGCTGACCACGCCCCGACCGTCGCTCGACGGAGCGGAGCCGCTCGCGCTTCTGGCGCGGGGCGAGGTCGAGCGCGTGGCTGAGGCCGCCCTGGGAGACCGTCAGGGCGACTTTGCGTAAAGGGGCGGCAAGCCTGTAGATGCGGGACGGCATTGTCGCGCAGGAGCCTGGTGGCTCAAAGACGGTCTCGGACGGCACGATCATCGTTGACCGGGACATGAACGGCGCACGGGGCATCCTGCTTCGTGCGCTTCACGGCAGCTTGGGCCGTTTCCGGGCGGCAGGTGCAGATGTTGCGCTCTTTGCGGAATAAATCACGTGTCTTGATTGTCGCTGGATTCATCCCGTCAATTATAGTGTATCGAGCCATGCAACAGCCCAGTGAACCCGGCGCTGGTGTTCCGTGTTCACGTCCGACCAATTTGAACTGACCGAACGACGAACGTACCCGAACCGCCGGTCAACAGGCGAACAAACGATTGGCGCGGACGACCGCCTCCTGTAGCCCGTTTTTGGAATTCATGACATCAATTGTCGAGTGCGTGAGGATGTTATCCATGCGAAATACACTCACGATCGACCCGGAGGTCGAACAACTCCTTGAGCGGGAAACCAGACGCACAAGCAGAGGTATGAAGGCCGTCGTGAACGACGCGTTGCGCGTTGGTCTCGGCATGAGCAGCAAACCAACGCAACGAGTTTCACGCTTGAAGATGGAGCCTCATGCCTCCGGCTTCCAACCTGGAATCGACCCGGATCGGCTCAATCAGCTTTTCGATGAGATGGAGGCAAGTGAGTTTGCTCGAAAGCTAGTATCCTGACATCATTGAATTGATGGAAGCAGTGACTTCAGCTTGATGCGGGCGACCTCGGTCCGGAACTGCCAATTGGCGGGTTTCGCGGAAACATTGCGGTGTTACTGCCATGCGGAGGTTTCGAACAGGCCAGCATGGTCAGCCTGGCCTCGCCATCGCCGTCAAGAAGGCGTTTCTTGCGGTTCACCTGAACCTTGCATTCCTATGCTGCATCAAGCCCCTTCTTTACGCACTGCTTGCGCACCTGCTCCGCCGTCGTGGTCTCGATCTTGAGAACCTCGGCGATCTCCGCGTCGCTGAGGCCGCCCCGTCGGGGCGGCTCTCGTCAGACAGAAGCGGAATGTGTGCCCGGCGGCGGCGCGCCCTTTGGAACCCTTGCCGCTGTCCAGCATCTCCTTGCCTGCGTTCGTCCTTCTCAAGCCGGACCTTTCAGATTATTCTGCCTGTCGAATTCATTGCCTGCCGCTGCCTCTGAAATGCTCCCGGGACCAGCGCTGAATTCGCCGCTGAACCACCGTCCGCGGCGGCTACCCACCTGCCCGGAAGGATTATTGCTTGTCATTGTTGCGGACAATATACACGCCCGGCTGACAGGGGAACCGCCTCAGGCTACAATCGAAACATCATCGTTTCTATGCTGTCAGGATACTAGGTCGTTGATCATTCCTGACATCAATCTGTCGGTGTAGGCCCATCATTCCCGGTCCCGCAAGCACGAGGCGGCACGAAATTGGCGGGAAGAACTGCTGAACGGAACCGGCGCCGTCGGTTTTCCCTGGGTGGCGATCCCGGGATTCATCCGCATCGCAACCAATCCCGGAATACTCGATAATCCTCTCGAAGCGAGTCGCACCATCTCCCGTGCAACGTCCTGGCCCGTTCGTCCTCAGGTATTTCTCATCCACCCTGGGGGACCGCCATGCCGAAATCCTGTTCGACCTCCTCGGGAGGGTGGGGGCGGCCGGCAATCCAACCACGAACGCGTATCTCTCCGCACTTGCGATCGAGCACCAGGCCGAGCTTCACTCGACCCATGCCGACATGACCAGGTTCCCGGGGTTGCGCTGGACGAATCCCGTTGCCTGATAAGGCGATACAGCATCTCATCCCGACCGACCCGCTGAATGCGATGTTGCGGCGAATGGCCCGGGGCCACGATCTACGGAACTCACCGTGACTGTCGAGACGGGAAATCCTGACCGGCTTGCCGCGCAGGTAAACCTCGCCGGTCGAATGTGAAGGTTTCCGTCGTGCGGCGCCTACCGGCGAGGCATTTCGCCGCCGGCGAGGTGCGCATCGATTTCGGAACGGATCAACCCTATACCTTCGGGAATTCGTTTCTCGTGAATCGAGGAATAGGCGAGACGATAATAGTTCCGGGGGATCGAGTGGCCGGAGAAAAACGGCTCACCGGGCTCGATCAGAACGCCCCTGGGTTCGAGCATTGTCGCAAGATTGTCGGTATCGATCCCGGACGGCGCACGCATCCAGAAGCTCGATCCGCCAAAACCGCCGTTCCCCGCGATCTCCAGATCATGATTCCTGATGGCGTCGAGCATGACCTGGTGGCGGGAGCAGTACGCGTCCTTCATGCGCGAAATCAGCGCGTCGTAGTGACCCAGGGCCAGGAAGCGCGCAGTCGTTCTTTGAATGTGGCCGGGCAAGTGCCTGAGAACGGTCGTCCGCAGCGCCCGGGCCTCCCGGATCAGGGGCTCGGAGGCAACCAGGAACCCCAACCGGAGGCCCGGAAACAGCGATTTGGAAAAGCTCCCCACGTAGATGACCCGGCCGTCCTCATCGAGAGATTTGAGGGCTGGAAGTGGCGATCCCAGGAAACTCATTTCGAATTCGTAGTCATCCTCGACAACGATGAAGTCCCTTTCACGGGCCGAAGCGAGCAGGTCGCGCCTGCGTTCCATCGGCATCGTTGCGGCTGTCGGCGCTTGGTGGCTGGGGGTCGTGAAAACAACGTCTGCCTGGTCGGGGATTTCAGACGGATCGAGCCCGGAAGCATCGACGTCCTGTGGCGCCAGGATACAGTTCGAAAGGCGGATGATCTCCCGCAGGTCCGGGTATCCAGGATTTTCGTGTACCGCGACCCGCCCCGGTCCCAGCAGGAGTTGGGCAATCGTCCAAAGCGCGTTTTGAGCGCCCGCCGTCACCAGAATCTGCTCGGGTCGGGCGAGGATTCCCCGGCGCGGCAGGGTTTGCCGGGCAATATAGGCGACAAGTTCGGGGTCGTCGCGTTCGGCAAGGTCGGACGCGAGGTTGTCGAATTCGCGCTTCCCGAGCGTCTGGAGCGCGCACTGGCGCCATTGCGAATGGCTGAACAACTCCGGGTCCGCCTGGCCATACACGAAAGGGTAGCGAAATCGCCGCCAGTCTTCGACTTTCCTGACGAGCCGCGCGCCGGTGTACCGTCTGCACAGGGCGTCGTCCCACCGAACAGTGTCCCGGGACACGATGCCCGTGCCCGGAAAGTCCGTCTTCGGCGCATCTTTCGCCACGAAGATTCCCGATCTCTGCCGCGAATCCAGGTAACCGTCGGCAATCAGGTCCTGGTAGGCCAGCGTGACCGTTATCCTGGAAATCCCGAGATGTACGGCCAGCTTGCGGCTTGAAGGCAGGCGTTCGCCGGGAAGAAATTTCCCCTGAACAACGGCGGTCGCGATCTGCTGGCGGATCTGACTCTGGAGCGTTCCCCGGTATCCGGCGTGAAGAAAAAAGGATTCTTCCGAGATCGTCATGGCACGTTTCCGTCCGAAACCCGGATGTTCGCGGTCTCCGGGTAGACCAGACCGGCACTCTCGACGCCACCGGGGCCGCGTGCCTTACAAGTGGCTGACGCAGGAGCGCACGTCCTGATGATGGAAGAACGGGATACCACGACCCGTATCCCCTTTGGAGAGGATTTCTTCGAGTTCCGCAAGAACGACCTCCGTTATGAACGGCAACTCGAGTGACGCGGTCTCGTGCAACGGGACCCATGACAGGTGGGAAAGCTCACCCGAGCCATGAGAAAAGTCGTCAAGGTCGTTCAGGACCTGGCTGGCATCAACCATGAGGAAGCGGGCATCAAACCGGCGCGGCCGTCCCGGAGGCGTGATCGCCCGGAAAATGAATTTCATGCCGGCAGCCGATGGGACAACGCCCTGGCCGAAGAATTCGGACCAGCAGGCGGGAATCGGCCCGCCTGACGGATGGTGCCGGTTCACGCTGAATCCCTGCCTCTTTGTCTCGACCTCGCGAACCGCCAGCATCAGGCCGGTTTCCTCCCAGACCTCGCGGATGCCCGCGAGCACGATGGCTCCGGGTTCAAGGTCACCCGCTTCAAGCCCAAGCTTGTCCAGGGACGGGTCGCATCCGTGCCAGGCCAGGGAAACAAGTCGGTCGGAAGGATCGACCGCTCCGCCCGGAAAGACGAACTTGGATGGCATGAATACCGCGGAACGGCTGCGCTGCCCCATCAGAATGCTGGGAGAATCCCCAGGATCCCTGACGATGATCACGGTTGCGGAAGGCCGGATCTCGACCTCGGTAGCCTTTCCGGCTTCGGAACGTCCTGTGCTTCCCGGCATGGTTGGTTTCGGATTTCCCCAACAGGATTCAACTTGGCCTGAGCATCGTCTCCGATTCCGGCGTCGAATGACATCCGGTACGTGTGGCACCGGATGAACCTGAAAAAAACGCGGAGCGCCAGTCACCTGTCCCCATCCGGTCACAGGCCGGGCGCCTGCGGGCGGACCAGGAACCGGTTGTCCGTGCGATCACCCAGAATTGCCAATCGCGATTAATGAGCGTACATCGGATGCGGCCTCGTGACCATAGCGTGTGTCGGGGGCAGGGTTCAGGGAAGCCAATCGCGACTGGGGCAGGATTCGTGGAGCGACAACCGGTTCGACAGATGGACATGACGGCCGTATGCCGGGGATAGTTCGCGCCTATGTCAGGGTGGTCGATGCCATAAACTACCGCATCGGCCGTTTGATCATGTACGGAATTTTCGTCATGGTCGGGGTGCTGCTGTGGTCGTCAATTTCGAAGACGTTCTTTCTTCCGTCGCTCTGGACCCTCGAGGTGGCCCAGTTTGCCATGGTCGCCTATTACATTCTCGGCGGCCCGTACTCGATCCAGCTCGGCGCAAACGTGCGCATGGACCTTTTTTACGGCAACTGGTCGGTGCGGAAAAAAGCGTGGTTCGATGCCTTTACCGTATTGTTCCTGATCTTTTTCCTGACGGTTCTTCTGTACGGCGCCGTGGAAAGCACAACTTATTCAATTACGTATAATGAACGTAATCCGACCGCCTGGCGGCCGTTGCTCTGGCCGATCAAGATCATCATGTGTGTCGGGATCCTTCTGATGCTGCTGCAGGCCATTGCCGAATTCATCAAGGATGTGGCCAGGATTCGGGACATAACCCTCTGATGTCCTACGAAATGATCGCGATTCTCATGTTTTCGCTGATGATGCTGATGCTGATGACCGGTCAGCGAGTGTTTGGCGCCATCGGGGGCGTCGCGGCGATTTCGGCGCTTCTCTTGTGGGGGACGGGAGGCTCCGACATTCCGTTTTCATCTGCGATGAAGCTGATGAAATGGTATCCCCTGCTCACGTTGCCCATGTTCATTTTCATGGGATACGTGCTTTCGGAATCCAGGATAGCCGACGACCTCTACCGGATGTTCCATGTCTGGATGGGTCCGGTCAGGGGAGGGCTGGCCATTGGCACCATCGGCCTGATGGTGCTGATTTCGGCAATGAACGGGCTCTCTGTCGCGGGAATGGCGATCGGCGCCACAATCGCATTGCCCGAGTTGCTGAGGCGTAATTACGACAAGCGAATGGTCACGGGCGTCATTCAGGCCGGCTCGTCTCTCGGGATCCTCGTGCCTCCGTCCGTCGTGCTGGTTCTATACGCGATGATCGCCAGGCAACCCGTGGGACAGCTTTGGCTGGCGGGCGTCTTGCCCGGTCTGATGATGGCGGCGATGTTCGTTCTCTACATCGCGATCCGCTGCCGTCTGCAGCCCCGTCTCGGACCTGCCTTGCCGGAAAGTGCGCGGCGGGTTCCCTTTCGGGAAAAGCTCCGATTGCTCCGCGCCGGGCTCCTGCCGGTCTTCATTTTCGCTTCGATGATGGTGCCGTTCGTGAACGGCTGGACCAGCCTCGTCGAGAGTTCGGCCATCGGGGCAATGGCCGCCTTTGGCGCAGCGGTCATCAAGGGTCGAATGACCCGGGAGGTCTTCGAGGTATCGGTTCGGCAAACGCTTGCGATTTCATGCATGTTCATGTGGATCATCCTGGCCGCGCTCGGATTCGGGGCCGTATTTGACGGCCTCGGCGCCGTGCGTGCGATCGACGACCTGTTCACCGAACAGCTTGGCCTCAATCCGTGGATCATCCTGATCATGATGCAGATGTCGTTCCTTCTCATGGGAACCTTTCTTGACGACACCGCGATGTTGGTTATCGTGGCGCCGCTGTATGTTCCCTTGGTCAAGGTGCTCGGTTTCGATCTGATATGGTACGGCGTTCTTTATACGATTACGACGCAGATCGCGTATATGACGCCACCTTTCGGGTACAACCTGTTTCTCATGCGCGCGATGGCGCCACCGGAGATTTCCCTGCGGGATATCTACGGATCGATTCTGCCGTTCGTGGGAGTGATGATACTTGCGCTGGCAATCGTACTTGTGTTTCCGCAGGTCGCACTCTGGTTGCCGGACTACGTCTACGGGCGGTGATCAATTCGCTGCTCACGCCCGCGATTCCAAAATCGTCGGCAATTCCATGATCAAGGGAACGACCGGACGTCACCAAAGGGCACCCGTGATCCCGGGGACCGGGGCGGTGCCCGAAAAAAAGGAGGGTAGAATGACGACAAGACGAAGCTTCCTGACCACTGCAGGCGCGGCGGGAGCAGCGGCGCTGGCCGCACCGGCCGTACATGCGCAATCCAAGATTCGTTGGCGCATGCAAACCTACGCGGGCCCCGCGCTCGCGGAACATGTGGTCAAACCCGCGATCGACAGTTTCAACAAGGTCGCGGGAGACGAAATGGAAATCGAGCTGTTCTTTTCCGACCAGCTTGTTCCGACCGGCGAACTGTTCAGGGCCATGCAGAAGGGCACGATCGACGCGGTTCAGTCCGACGATGACTCCATGGCGTCCCCGACCGAGGTGACCGTCTTCGGGGGTTATTTCCCGTTCGCGAGCCGGTATTCGCTGGATGTGCCGGTTCTGTTCAACCAGTATGGCCTGAACGAGATCTGGGATGCCGAGTATTCGGCCGTCGGGGTCAAGCACCTGTCGGCGGGGTCCTGGGACCCGTGCCATTTCGCGACAAAGGAACCGATTCACAGCCTTGAAGACATGAAGGGCAAGAGGGTCTTCACGTTTCCGACCGCGGGTCGATTCCTCAGCCAGTTCGGCGTCGTCCCGGTCACGCTTCCCTGGGAAGACATTGAGGTCGCCGTGCAAACCGGCGAACTCGACGGCGTGGCGTGGTCAGGCATTACCGAGGACTACACGGTTGGTTGGGCGGATGTGACCGACTACTTCCTGACAAACAACATCTCGGGCGCCTGGGCCGGTTCCTTCTTTGCCAACATGGATGCCTGGAACGAGTTGCCCGAGCACCTCCAGGAACTTCTCAAGCTGACCATGGACAGCTCTCACTACTATCGTCAGTGGTGGTATTGGGGAGGAGAGGCCTATCTCCGGGTCAACGGTACCAAGATGCAACTGACGTCCATTCCCGATGAAGAGTGGGCCGCTGTCGAGGCAGCCGCGGTTGAGTTCTGGGAAGAGATCGCGGCCGAATCCGAGGTCAAGGCCAAGGTCGTGGAGATCTTCAAGCAGTACAACGCTGACATGCTCAAGGCCGGCCGGCCCTATCGATACGGCTGATCCGGGGCATTTGACCGGTATTCGGCGATTTCCGCGGGCGCTCGGGCAATTGACTGAGCGCCCGCGTGCGCATCTAGATTTCGGGGGACGACATGACTGACGATCAGGCCCTGGAAACCCTTGGATCGAAGGTATCGGCCGGCCAGGTTGATACCGTCATTGCCTGCATTCCGGACATGCAGGGCCGCTTGATGGGCAAGCGGTTCCATGCGTCGCACTTTCTCCGGTCTGCCTGGGAAGAGACCCACTGTTGCAACTACCTGGTGGCGACGGATCTCGAAATGTACCCGGTGGACGGTTACGCCTCGACGAGTTGGGCGGCCGGATACGGCGATTACGTCATGCGGCCCGATCTTTCGACGATCCGGTATCCTCCCTGGCTTGACGGCACGGCCTGCGTCCTCTGTGATCTTTACGATCACCACGGACATGATCTCGTTCCGCACGCGCCGCGCACCGTTCTCAAGAAGCAGGTTGACAGGCTGTCATCCCGTGGCTTCACGTCGGCGATCGCAACCGAACTCGAATTCTTCCTGTTCAGGGAGACTTATGACGATCTCAGGGACCGCCAATACAGGGGAATGACCCCGATCAGCCCTTACAACGAGGATTACCACATATTTCAGACGACCAGGGAAGAAGATGTCATGCGGGCCGTGCGCAACGGGCTGCACGATGCGGGCGTTCCGGTCGAAAATTCGAAGGGTGAAGCCGACGCTGGACAGGAGGAAATCAATATCCGCTATTCGGACGCGCTCACAACGGCCGATACACATGTGTTCGTCAAGAACGCGGTCAAGGAAATTGCCTTTCAGAAGGACCGGGCCGTCACGTTCATGGCGAAATGGGATGCCGGTGCCGCGGGCTCGTCATGTCACATTCACCAGTCACTCGGGGACCGGTCGGGAAATCCGGTCTTTTTTGACGGGACGAAGGTGCACGGGATGTCGCAGGTCATGCGGCAATACCTGGCGGGGCTTCTCAGATATTCTGCCGAAACGACGGTTTTCCTCGCACCGTATGTCAATTCGTACAAGCGGTTTGTCGCCGGCACGTTTGCGCCGACGAAGGCTGTCTGGTCGGTGGACAATCGAACGGCGGGCTTTCGCATTGCAGGTGCCGATACGACCGGTGTGCGTATCGAATGCCGGACCGGCGGCGCGGACCTGAATCCGTATCTTGCCATCGCCGGTCAGATTGCCGCCGGAATTGCCGGAATCGAGGAGGAACTGGAACTCGAGGACGCCTGGTCGGGAGACGCATACCGGGCGGAGGGTGTTCGATCCATTCCGTCCACGCTCGGGCAGGCGACGGAGGCACTGGACAACTCCGAAATGCTGCGGAATGCCATGGGCAGCGACATCGTTGATCATTATGTCAGGGCCGCGCGATGGGAACAGGAACACTTTGATCGCGCCGTGACCGACTATGAGGTCGCGCGCGGGTTTGAAAGGGCCTGACCGGCGACGGGATTCGTTGGAGCAGCTTTCGTTTTCGTGACTTCGCATCAGTGGGGATTGACATGAACCTCCTTGGAAACTGGAGCTATCCGACCCGCATTCGGTTCGGCGCCGGGCGTATCAGCGAGATCGGAACCGCCTGTCGAGAGGCCGGGATAAGCCGCCCGTTATTCGTGACGGACAAGGGGCTCAGGGACCTGCCTGTCGTCCGGACGGCGCTGGACGTGCTTGATTCCAGCGGTATTCCGACCACCGTGTTTTCCGATGTCGACCCCAATCCGTCCGACGTGAACCTTGAAGCCGGTATCAGGACCTACATCGAGGGCACACATGACGGGGTTGTCGCATTTGGCGGAGGGTCGGGTCTCGATCTGGGCAAGGCCATCGCGTTTATGGCAGGGCAGACCAGGCCGGTCTGGGACTTCGAGGACATCGGCGACTGGTGGATGCGCGCGAATGCCGGGGCAATTGCTCCGAATGTTGCGGTACCGACGACGGCAGGAACCGGTTCCGAGGTTGGAAGGGCTTCGGTCATTACCAACTCGGCAACGGAGGAAAAGAAGATCATCTTTCACCCCCGGATCCTGCCGGTCGACGTGAGCTGCGATCCCGAACTCACGGTTGACCTGCTTCCAGCCCTGACGGCCGGGACCGGGATGGATGCGTTTGCCCATTGCCTCGAAGCCTATTGTTCGCCGCACTTTCATCCGCTGAGCCAGGGAATTGCCCTGGAAGGCATGCGCCTGGTCAAGGAGTTCCTTCCGCGGGCCTATCGGGACGGAGGTGACCTCGAGGCCAGGGCCCACATGCTGGCGGCGGCATCGATGGGAGCCATAGCCTTTCAAAAAGGCCTGGGCGCAATCCACGCACTGTCGCACCCGATCGGAGCCCGGTACAATACGCACCACGGCACGACGAACGCGGTCGTGACCAGAACCGTCCTGGAGTTCAATCGCCCCGCGATCGAAGGCAGGATTGAGCGGGCGGCCGCCTACCTCGGCATAGACGGCGGATTTGACGGTTTCTCGGCATTTGTTGCCGGGTTGACGGAGCAGCTGGGAATTCCCGCGCGAATGTCGGAGTTGGGAGTCACGGACCCGGACATCGACTGGCTGGTTGCCAACGCGCTTGCGGACCCGACTGCCGGAGCAAACCCGGTCAAGATGACAGAGAGCAACACGAAGGTGCTCTACGAGGCGGTTCTTTAGCGACGAACCCGTGTTTTCCTCGACCGCCGGAGCGTGGGCCCGTTCAACGGGACACTGTTGGCTCGATGTTCCTGACATCGTATCCCCGGTCCCGTGGGAATCGGTTTGCGACATCATGCCTCCGGGACGGTTGACTGGTGAAGGCTGAGCTTGCGGCCGGGGACTGCACCCGGACCTTCCCGGCGCGCGAACTCTGCGAGCGCGAGGGCTGGCGGAACGCGAAGGGCGAGCCGTGCCTCGCTTCGGCCCGGGCTGCCCTGCCGAAGCTGTCCTCGGCCATCGGCCTGCCGCTGCCGGAGGCACGGCCGATGGGAGGGGTCAGCGCGGAATCGCTGGCCCCGTCGACGGACTTTCCCGACAGTCGGCTGTCGTGCCCCCTCGACGCTCTCGACGAGGTCGGAGTGGTTCCGGTCACCGGCACGGAGAAGGGCCTGGCGCGCTCGATGATGGCGACACACCATCCCGGGGGCGACGCCGCCTGTCCCGGCGGCCGCATCCGCTACTGAATCCGCTCGTCCGTGTGCGCCATGCAACAGAATAAAGTTGTAGGTTATCCGGGTTCCGGAACTGGCCGGCCCATTTATGAATATACGTTCAATGGTCAGACACATCGTATAGCGATCACCGTGGGTGATAACGGGTTTATCGTCGGCGCCAATCCCAAATCGTTGCCGTAGAGAGTCGCGTCATGGAAGATTTGCGACCAACAATCAAATTGATGGCTGATTATGATTGTTGGCCGCTTTGGAATCTAACCGAGGTGGACAATGTTGATCCCGAAACGCTTCCATTGTCGATTGCCACAAAGCAGGCATTGAGCGACTGGCAACAGGCCTTAGATAGAACGTTAAATCGTGATGACCCGCTCCAATCTGGATTCGAAACACCAGAGGAGGAAGTTGCATTCAACACGGAAGGTTGGAGGCTATGGGATCGCCTGCGGAAAGAATTGCCGGATTTCAAAGTTGTCTACTTTGATCACGAATTGTACCGGGTTTTTGATGAACGTCCTTCAGGTATTTCTTTGTCACTCTTCCGCCGCATCTGGCGCTTGACATTTAGGCGTGTGTATCGCGCTAAGTTTTGAGCCGTCATTTTCGCTGACGAATTGCCCTCGTACCGATCCGCACCAATATGGGCCGTCATCTTGTGCGATGAGTTGGATTGAGCGTCAGAAGTCGTCTTTCTCAATGGCGGCTTTTTCATAGAAGAAGGCTGCGGTTCCAGAGAGTGCTGCGCTGATGAGCATGGCGCATCCGAGAGTTACTCAATCCCATTGTGAGCGGTTGTCGCGTTCTTCGAGTCGTTTTGCGAGGCTTGAGAGTAGGCGGATCTGTTGGCTGATGCTTTCGGTGTGGTTTTTGAGATTTGCGGAAGTGTCGCGGAGTTCCCAATCGCGGTTTTGTTTGCTTCAAGCGCACGCCTAAATTTTGGGTGACATCGCCGATGAAAGCGGTGTTGTTGTCGGCGACGTGTTGTCCGAGCTGTTTGGGATCGAGGCCACGGCGTGTTGTGTCGATGGATGCTTTGAGGTCTTCAATATCGGCGGCACATTCGGAATGCTGTGCGATGACGTCGGATATCATGACCTTGGATTGCCGTGTCTCATCAACAAAGGCGGCCCGGCAAATTTTGCAGTCCCGGGACTTCGTCAGCGCCGGTCGCCAATGCCTTCGGGCTTTTCCTGAAAAAGCCGATCGCATCGCCGCCGCTCCCCATTGGACAGGACGCGGAATGGAACCCGACCTCCGTATCGCTTGACGCGGGAAACCAATTCCCATTGTCGGGCGGAACCCATCCATGGCCCGACGGCTGTCCCGTTCCTCCGGAGCATACGTCCGTACACCGTGAGGAGGTTGACTGGTTTGCCGAGAGAGTTGCTGACGACGAGGTACAGTTCGTAGGGAGCCGCTATCGTGAACCTGCAAAAGCATGGAAACGGTCTGAAGACTTTTCGGTCCGTGACCATGCCATCGCAATCGAAACAGCCTTTTCGTCCTGATCGTCTTGATCGGAGAGCACCGAAAAACAGGGGATCGATCCTTTCGAAAAGCGTGCTGCAACTCCCACGAAATCAAGATGCATCCGCACATCATCTGCCCCCATCGAATGGTTTGTTCGTAGAATCACGCTAGGCAGGAACATCGAGCCAACATCCGGACCATGACGTCATATGGCTCGCTGCTTGCCTGGTCCGAGGTACAATGACCGCGCAATCTTACGCTCAGCGGCACCAGAATGCCGGTCGAAATCGCCCGTCAGGTTTTGTGCTCACAGCCGAGCAGCGAGGCAACGGACGGCAGACCGGCGTCATCGCAAGACTTGTCCCCTGGATCACGCCAGCTAAGGAACAGCACATTAACATCTTTTTTCCGGGTTTTCGTACCGACATTCTCATCGGGGTGCTGATGGCTTGGCAAACCTCCTGCAAGAAAGATCCACCGGGGGATTCGATGCGTCAAATCAAGACGTTACCGACCGAGGAAAAGACCCGCCGAAGTTCCAGGTCTATCCGAATGCTGTTGGGCGGTTGCCCGGGCTTCCGAAGTTTCGGCGGAGGGAGGGATCGGCCTCGTTCGGGCGTGGCCTGGCCGGGCGGATGGCTACTGACCGTCGGGGAGCACTCCGGCAGGCTCGGGATTCCTCATTTCCCCCGACATGGCGGGATGGAACGTCCGCCAGTCCGGGATGCTGAAAGTCCGGAACGGGCTGCGTTTCCTGTTCTGTAGGTAGGGCATGCGTCCCTGGTGCTCGCGCGCCTTAGATCGCTCTTCCTAAGTCAATTTGCGATTCTTTGTTGGGTTTAGGCCGCTATTGAGACGCCAATACGCGTTGGTGTTTGCAAGCACATCATTTTCCTGGGCATAGTCCCAAGGACTCCTGCCGACCTCGTCCTGCGCCTGTGCGTCGGCTCCGAGGCCGAGCAGCAAGTCTACAATCTCAGGGTTTTGGCTGCGCCTCGCCGCCAAATGCAGCGGTGTTCGGCCTTTATCGTCCCTTGCACCGATGTCGGCGCCGCGC
>JAPOVX010000261.1:14357-15561 GCA_026707935.1 Paracoccaceae bacterium | reverse complement strand
GATCGAAAATCATGGATTTGGACCTAAATCGGCATTGACTCCAAACACAGATGCTTCGGCAAGGCAGACACGGGTGATGGCGGAGCCGACGACGCGCGCTTTGCCAGTCATGAGGATGCGATTGCGGTCAAGTCGCATCGCCGATGCCCTTCCAGCCTTGCACCAAAGCTTCCCGCGCGCGCTTGACGTCGCTCCAACCGATCTTGCCACCGCCGCCTTCCTCGCGGAAACGCGCCGCTTCTTCACGGATGGCACTGGCGACCTTGGCAGCCTCGTCATCGGTCAGGTTGCAGGGATCGAGGTAAATCTCCTGCCGTTCAACCAGGTTGTCGCGCACGACAATTCGTGGCGCGCGGGCCTCGAGCCGCCCGGCCAACTCCCAAGCGTTGAAACCGGCAGCGACAGGATCGACGGTAATCTTGACGCGAGTGATCGGATTGCCGGTCCAGTCCGCGTGGCGCGCCAAATCGAGCCCGGGCACGCCGTCCAAGTTCTTTAACCAAAGCTCGACCCGCACTTCTTCAGCCGCCTCGGCAGCGGCGTGGTCGCGTGCCTCCCAAAGCTCCAGCGCAGCCATGGCACCGACAACGCTTTCCTTGCCCGCCTTCATCGTGCGGCCGATGCCTCGATGCTGAAGGTAGGTGGCGCGAACAAGATCGGATGTGCCTGCCACGACGCCGCTGGTGACCCCGGAGAGAAACTTGTGCCCGGAATAGATCGCTGCGGAAGCACCAAGCGCGATAGGACGACGCAAATCGTACTCCGAAGCCATGTCCACGATCACCGGGACGTGGTATTCGCGACCCACCGCGATGCAGACAGCCATCGGCAATTCGGTCTCGCGTACTGTATGGTGCGAGACGACATACATCGCGGCGACCGCGCCTTCTTCCAGTGCCGCACGCAAGTGCCATGTCTCGCAGGCGGCTGCCGTGCCGACAGGCGCGACCTCTGCCCCCGCAAGACGGATGGCCTGATCGACCCTTGCGCCGTAGTTCACCATATGGCCCGAGGCCAGAAGTACGCGGCGTTCGCCCGCGACCCGAGGCAGCGCTTCGATCCGAGCCAGGTCCGAGCCGGACAAACAAGCCGCCACGGTCTGGGTCATGGCTGCTGCAGAACAAGCCGTGATGCAACCATCCTCGGCACCGGTTGCCCGCGCAATGATCGAACCCGCACGCGACTGCAACTCGTCCAGTCCGAC
>JAPOVX010000261.1:0-14347 GCA_026707935.1 Paracoccaceae bacterium | reverse complement strand
CCTCGTGTGGAACGCGCGACGCACCGATACTTGTCATGGTGCCCGAGGCGTTGATTATCGGCGTCAGGTTCCAGCGCCCAAACGGATCATTGATCATGTCAGGCGCTCCCCCGCAGCGAAATGGAAGGCGCGGAGCCGGTCGGGCAAGATGGCACGCCGTACAGTCGCGCCTGGCGCAATTTTCCGCGAACCTCGCCGCTTGCCCGTGCAGTAAGTGCCGCGCGGCACCCGAAGTTCAGATGAAAAGGCGCCTCAAGTCCCAAATCCTCGATCCGAACCACTATTGCTTCGCCGATTTTCACAGCTCCCGCATATGTGTCGTTCAACAAATGTCCGGCACGGGTACCCGGCATACCCGTTCGTCCGCCGGTGGAAACCACCGTGGGCTCGGCGCCGGTCAGCAGATCGTTCGGGGACGAAATGTTCATTTGGGGGCTGCTCACAAACGCGGCCACAAGTGTATTCGCAGGGCATTCGTATGGTCCAGTCGGTGCGCCAACCTCCGTAATCCGCCCCTTGTTCATGATCTCAATTCGGTCCCCCGTGGTCATGGTTCCGAATTGAAATTGTGTGACAAAACCGTTGTTGTCGCCAGTTTCCATTACCTCTCGGCAATATCCCCGCGCACCTGCGCCCAGAGTTCAGCATCAAGGTTCGAACGCGGTTAGTCAAAGGGAAAGACATCCGGTTTGCAGATCATCGCGCGCAAGCACCACCGGTCGAGCTTGTCCCCCGAAACGTTGGCGCGGCCTGCGGTCCAGAAATTCGCCCAATTCCAGCATCTCGGCGATGCGCGACCTCGCCTGCAACTGTCGATGGATCGGACTTCCGCAGCATCAATCCAAAGGACAGGTTCTCGCGTGCCGACAGGTTCATGAAAAGCGCATGGGATTGGAAATCCATCGAGACATTGTGCTCGGCGGACGTTTGTTCATTGGCGCGACGACCACGGACAAACAGATCATCAGCGGATATGGATTCGAGGTCCGCAATCATGCGAAGCGCGGTGGACTTCGCGCAGCCTGAAGGACCGACAAGCACCATGAACCCCTCTTCGTCCATGTGCAGATCAATGCCTTTGACGACGTGGACTTCATTCTAGCGCTCGCCCGCGTCGCTGCGGCGGACTTCATTCATTGGCCTGATCCCAGTCCGGTGTGATAGATGCGATAACGTCGATCTCGACCGTGATGTTCCCTGGCAGGGAGGCCATCCCGACAGCGGCTCGGGCATGGCGGCCACGAGAACCGAAAACCTCGCAAAAAAGATTTGAACAGCCATTCAGAACTGAAGGGTGATCCTCGAATTCGGGAACTGCATTCACCATACCAAAGACCCTTCTGATTTGTACCACATGGTCGAGGGATCCCAGAAGTTCCCGCATTGCGGCAATCAGAACCAACCCTGTACACCGGGCGTGGTATTTGGCATCCGTGACGCTGACATCCGCGCCGACTTTTCCAGTCGCAAGCGTGCCGTCTTCCAGGAGTGGTCCCTGTCCAGAGAGAAAGAGAGTCGTTCCGTCGATCGAACCAATGTCGAAATTGCCAACCGGCCGCGGGACTTTCGGCAAGGACAACCCCATCTGCGCAAGCCGCATCTCGGGTGTTTCAACTCCGTCGAAACTCGCGTTCGGATTGGCTATCATCGGAAAAGCCTCCTCGATCCTGTTTTGGGCGCCTGTCACGCCAGCTTCAGTCACATCCAAGTCATCAATGACGCAATATGCCAGTTCTTCGCTCCGGAAGAAATCTTCAAGGCCCGTGTACAGTGGCAACGACATTCCCTCCAAGAACGTCCAATGCTGCGGCGTGGATATCGACCACCTAGCCTTGCGACCGCGTCCGGAAGCTCCTTGTCTCGTTCGTCGTGCATCATCGTGCCGGAAATGAAGACCTGACTGACAGCTTTTCCGTGGAGAAACTTTTGGAAAATTCGCCGTAAAGGTCCGGTTGGACTTGCATTTCACCCAGGCGTGCTCCATGCATTCAGCTAACAATGATTTTCTTGGTCATCGTCGTGTCACGCTCCCGCGCTACGTCGATCATGTCTTCAGGGGCTTTCGCAAATCGTCTCTTGCGATCGGCCAGGACGATGGATGTCGATAGCGGGCAGTTGCCGAGGTCCCTTAGCTCAGCTGGATAGAGCGCCACCCTCCGAAGGTGGAGGTCGAAGGTTCGAATCCTTCAGGGACCACCAAGTCACCGGCCCAGGATTGTTGAAAGCAGTTCTTGTCGCCCCGGGATCATTTCATGCACAGCGTACGGTGCACTCCCGGAGCAGGTGTGAAAGCGTCTCGCTGATACCAGGATTCCACTTTCCAGCCAGGCAGGTGCGAGCGACAAGCCGTCACGCATCAAGCGCCCGGCAATCCTCGACTGCCCAACCGATCATGGCCCGCTCTCCGACTGCCAGTCGATCATGGCCTGCCGTGTTCGGAAGCTTGAGCACGAACTCATCGTTTCCATGAACGTTCATTCGGCATCGAATATGATCGCCAAGATAAATCAACTCGAGAACGTCGCCTTCGGTCATGTTGGCTTGATCGCCGCCGCCGATCACGACACGCTCGGGACGAATTGACAGTGTCGTTCGGCTGCCACTGCCGCCACAGTTGATCGCCAAGGCCCGGTTCCTGAACCCGTCATCAAGAACTACAGAAGCGTAGGCACCGTCGACGTGTTCAATCGTTCCCGAAAGGCGATTGTTCTCGCCAATGAACTGCGCGACGAATGCATTCTCCGGGCGCTCGTAGAGATCGTCAGGAACCGACAACTGCTGGATCACTCCGTCGTTGAAAACCGCAATCCGATCCGACATCGTCAACGCCTCGCTCTGGTCATGGGTCACATAGACAACGGTGACCCCCAGGCGTTCGTGAAGATGCTTAATCTCAAGCTGCATGTGCTCGCGCAGCTGTTTGTCCAGCGCGCCGAGCGGTTCATCCATGAGAACCAGTTCCGGTTCAAACACGAGTGCCCGCGCCAGGGCAATCCTCTGTTGCTGCCCACCGGACAGCTGGGCCGGCCGTCGACCGTAGAACCCGCCCATCTGGACCATATCGAGCGCGTTCTTGACCTTGAGTTCCCGCTCGGACTTCGGGAGGTTTCTGACCTCCAGGGGGAAGGAAAGGTTCTCGCCAACCGTCATGTGCGGAAACAGCGCGTAATTCTGGAAAACCATTCCGATCCCGCGGCGGTGCGGCGGGATGTTGTTGATGGGTTTTCCTCCAAGCCTGATTTCGCCGTGCGTTGCCGTTTCAAATCCTGCCAACATCATCAGACAGGTGGTTTTCCCGGATCCCGAAGGACCCAACAGGGTCAGAAACTCGCCGCGACCGATCTTGAGATTGAGGTCTATGACGACGAGCGTCTCGCCGTCATAACTCTTTTGTACTCCGTCAAATTCCACAAATTGATCGTTGTCACTTGAGTTTGACAATCTCTATCTCCGCAGCGTCAACGCACGTATGGCCGGTCAGCCCGTCACGCAACTTGGCATTCCCCTTACTTCGGATATCTTCCTTTCAGCCGGCACACTGTAGCAAATCTCCATCCTTGAATAAACGTGCTGTATACAGCGGATTGTCGAGAATCACGCCCCAACCACAATCCTGATTTCCCAACCCTTTTTCCCTTTTCTGCCCGAGTTAGGCCTACCAGGACTTACCGGGGGAAATCCGAATCGGGGTTCGTTGTCGGCAATTGGTGCGGCCGAGAAGACTCGAACTTCCACGGGTGTTACCCCACAGCGACCTCAACGCTGCGCGTCTACCAATTCCGCCACGGCCGCACTTCAAGACGAGCCGCCTATAAACGACACCTTTCGCGATGTGAAGAGGTTGGTTTCTCCGTACACTTGTCGAATCTTGATCGATTCGGAGCCATCATGGTGGAGTGGCGACAAAGCGCAGGCGAAGTGCCGTACGAAACAGCCGTCCAGCACATGGGAGAACGAGTCGAAGCAATTCTCCAGGGGCGCGCGGACGAACTCGTCTGGCTGCTCGAGCACCCGCCAATCTATACGGCTGGAACCAGTGCCGACCGCCTGGAGCAGTTTTTCGGCGACGACCGGATTCCGGTTCATCCGAGCCGACGAGGCGGCGCATTCACGTATCACGGTCCTGGTCAACGCGTTGTATACGTGTTGCTGGACTTGAATCACCGCGGCAAGGATGTCCGGAGGTTTGTCTGGTGTCTCGAAGAGTGGGTCATCCGCACCCTGAAGGACCTCGGTGTCACCGGCGAAAGACGACCGGGTCGCGTTGGTGTGTGGGTCGTCCGAACAGAAAAGCCCGCACTGGGTGATGGCTCGTTTCGCGAAGACAAGCTTGCAGCCATCGGCGTCCGGCTCAGGCGATGGGTCAGTTCGCACGGGTTGTCGCTCAATGTCGACCCAAACCTCTCGCATTACGACGGAATTGCGCCTTGCGGCATAACCGAGCACGGGGTCACCAGCCTTCTGGATCTTGGCCTGCCGGTTTCGATGGGCGATGTCGATGCTGCATTGCGACGCGCTTTCAGCCCTGTGTTCGGGCACAACGCCGGCGGGAGCCCGGACGAATGAACCCGGTTTGTTTTCGCCGGAAGTCCTGCTAATGACATGTCTTTGAAAACCTGATCGCGTCAAACCGGTTCAGGAGCACGGTGGACACGGTTGCTTGACTTTTTTGCCGGGTAGAACCGGACCCATGGCCGTAACATGAGAGAAAAGCACTACCCGCGGTTGAAGGAAAAACACCGCACGATCAGGGACGGTTCTCCCGAAAACCTGCGCCTCCGCGTACATCGGGCGCTCAGTTGGCTCAATCGGGCAGAACAGGAAGCCGATGACGACGACGCGGCGTTCATCTTTTACTGGATCAGCTTCAACGCCGCCTATGCCACCGAAGGGGCAATCTCGTATCGTTCAGCCATTCGCAGAACGGAACGCCACAACTTTTCCGAATTCTTTGCAACGCTGGTCGAGCTCGACAAGGAGGAGCGGATTTACGAGGTGATCTGGGAACAGTTTCCGGATTTTGTACGCTCGCTTCTCAACAATCAATTCGTCTATCAGCCATTCTGGGCTCACCACAACGGGCTTGACGGCTACGAGAACTGGGAAGCAGGCTTCAGGAGAAGCCGCGAGCAGGTTGCGCGGGCCCTAAGGTCCAAGAATACGGTCCAGATTCTCGAGATCCTGTTCGACAGGTTGTACGTGTTGCGAAACCAGCTGATTCACGGTGGCGCCACCTGGGGAAGCGCCGTCAATCGCGACCAGGTCCGGGGCGGTCGAAACATCCTCGCGCGCCTGACTCCATTCTATATCGAACTGATGATGGACAATCCCGGCCTGCCGTGGACCCGGGGACACTATCCGGTTCTCGAATCCGGTTGACGCGAGGAGACCGCCGACTCCCGGCGATAACGTATTCCCCAGGATCGGATGATCTGAATCCGGTTGAGACAAACCACCAGTTGGAGTACCAAGCCGACCATAGCCCGATGAATCGGGTCCATGAACTGGATTTTCCTGGAGGCCTCCATGGCAGACGCAGCTCTGCACGACCACGATGACCATTACCGTCCTGGCTTCTTTGTACGATGGTTCATGTCAACGAACCACAAGGACATCGGGCTTCTCTACATCTTCACTGCCGGTGTGGTCGGTTTCATCTCCGTTGCATTTACGGTGTTCATGCGTCTGGAACTCATGGAGCCGGGTGTTCAGCACATGTGCCTGGAAGGCTCGAGGCTGATCGCTGCAGCCACGGAGAACTGCACGCCGAACGGCCATCTCTGGAACGTCCTGATCACCGGGCACGGTATTCTGATGATGTTCTTCGTTGTCATTCCTGCCCTGTTCGGGGGATTCGGAAATTACTTCATGCCATTGATGATCGGCGCGCCGGACATGGCGTTCCCGAGGCTGAACAATCTCAGCTACTGGATGTATGTCACGGGAACCTCGCTGGCGGTTTGTTCCATGCTGGTACCGGGCGGAAACAACCTGAGCGGCTCGGGTGTCGGATGGGTGCTCTATGCGCCATTGTCGACAACCGAGGCCGGCATGTCGATGGATTTCGCCATATTTGCCGTTCACGTTTCGGGCGCTTCGTCGATTCTTGGCGCGATCAACATGATCACGACATTCCTGAACATGCGCGCGCCAGGAATGACACTGCACAAGACACCGCTTTTCGCGTGGTCGATTTTCGTGACGGCCTTTCTCATCCTTCTGTCGCTGCCCGTACTTGCAGGGGCGATCACGATGTTACTGACCGACCGGAATTTCGGTACGACATTCTTTGATGCAGCCGGGGGTGGCGACCCTGTGCTCTACCAGCACCTCCTGTGGTTCTTCGGGCACCCGGAAGTCTACATGCTCGTCGTGCCTGGATTCGGAGTCATCTCGCACGTGATTTCGACATTCTCCCGAAAGCCGATTTTTGGCTACCTGCCAATGGTCTACGCAATGGTCGCGATTGGCGCCCTCGGGTTCATCGTCTGGGCCCACCACATGTACACCGTCGGCATGAGCCTGACCCAGCAGACGTACTTCATGCTGGCAACCATGGTGATCGCGGTCCCGACTGGAATCAAGATATTCAGCTGGATCGCAACCATGTGGGGCGGATCCGTGTCCCTGCGAACTCCCATGCTGTGGGCATTCGGATTCCTGTTCCTGTTCACCGTCGGAGGCGTGACGGGCATCGTCCTCAGCCAGGCTGGTCTCGACCGTGCCTATCACGACACCTACTACGTCGTTGCGCACTTCCATTATGTCATGTCGCTCGGCGCCGTCTTCAGCATCTTTGCAGCCGTTTACTACTGGATCGGCAAGATGTCGGGCCGGCAGTATCCGGAATGGGCTGGCCAGCTGCATTTTTGGACGACTTTCGTCGGAGCGAACCTGACATTCTTTCCGCAGCATTTTCTCGGTCGCCAAGGTATGCCGCGACGCTACATCGATTACCCCGAGCAGTTCGCCTTATGGAACGAAGTCTCGTCCTACGGCGCTTTTCTGACATTCGCCTCGTTCGTGTTTTTCATCGGGGTCGTTTTCTACACCATTCGCTATGGCAGGAAGATTGAGGAAAACGCGTATTGGGGAGAACACGCCGACACGCTTGAATGGACGCTGCCCAATCCACCGCCTGCTCACACCTACGACATTCTTCCTACGCGGGAAGAATGGGACAGGCAGCCGCATCATTGAGCCAGGAAGGGCGAAACGAAAGGCATCGCGTTGGCACATCGGGCGGAAGGATCAGGATATTCTTGCACAAGTGTCCCGCTCTCTGCGAATGGCGGAGACGGCGCCTGCTCGGGCTCTCCGCTATACGAACTGACACTGAGGCCGAACCGGTCGCTCACGCGCAAGGGGCACGCTGTCCTGATCCTTGCGACTTTCCTGGCCTTTGCGGTCATGCTGAGCCCGTTTCTAGGAACGGCCATTTGGCCCGTCATGTTGCCATTCCCTCTGTTCGTTCTCTGGCTCATGTTTACGCTGATCGAGCGCAACTACCTCGACGGCAGGCTGACCGAGGAACTGAGAATCTGGCCGGACCTGATCACGGTTGATCGGATCGATCCGCGAAGGCCGAATGGGCAGCACTGGTCCGCGAAACCCTACTGGACAACTGTTCATCTGTATCCGAATGGACCTGTCGAGAACTACCTGACACTTCGGGGGAACAGCCGCGAAATCGAACTTGGTGCATTCCTGAGCCCGCAGGAGCGATCCCACCTTTTCGAAAAACTGCAAAGGATTCTATCCAGATCAACTGCGAACCCGCATTTGTCGCCGTGCCCGGCGTAGACGGGCACGAAATCTCGGCGGTTTGCAAAAGGATCGCCCGAAACCCGGGCGGGCCGCCGGGCAGGGTGGCGTCCAACTTGGCGTTTCGTTCGTCACGGGGACCGGAATCGGACGATTCCAGGAATTCGGTCGAACGCTGTACTGATGGGCCGATACCGGAGACTGCGGCTCGGGCCCCTGCGGGGGTCCCGGTTTCGGACTGTTGCGTGGTTTCAGGACCTGTGCGGAGAAAAACATGGGCGAAATAAACATAGAACATGCCAACGTCACGGTTAAGGACCCTGATGAAACAGCCGCGATGCTCGTTCGTCTTTTCGGCTGGACGATACGCTGGCAAGGGGTCAAGGGAGCGTCGATTCACGGGGGGTACTCGGTTCATGTCGGAACGCCGGGTAACGGCGGGGGGGCGACCTACCTGGCACTTTACCGCCATCCAGACCCGGACCAGGACACAACTGATTCCTATCGAACTCGGGGCGGACTGAATCACGTCGGTGTTGTGGTCGACGACCTCGATGCTGTCGAACAGAGGGTCCTTTCGGAAGGCCTGGAAACTCACTCCCATGCCGATTACGAACCCGGGCGAAGATTCTATTTTGACACGGACGATGGGATCGAGTTCGAGGTCGCGAGTTACGCGTGACCCAAGTCGCCAACATATGGCATTGATCATGCCTCTTCGTGAGGTTTCGCCGTTGCGCTAGAACTTCACTTCATTCACCGCGTGTGAACGTTTCGTGCTGATGTCAATCACGTGAATGACATGCGTAAGGTGTTCCGAGAATGCCTTCTAGCTGAGCAACAACTGGTTTGCGCGGAAATGGTCTTACCACGTGGGCGACGAACTGCCAAACTGGAGGCCACCTGCGGAACGTGGCTTTGAAACGGTGCAGTCAATTCTGTCACATTTCTGATTGACGTGAATCCAAGTTCGCTGTGGCAAAATGGCCTTCAGGCGGCACGTACTTTCGCGCTGACTCTTCCCGAGACGTGCACGGACTTGTTGCAACGCATTTCGACCCGATCATCGAGTCAAAGAGAAGGGGTTCCTGTATTGGATCCGAACTGCTTGACGGGCGGGAATGAAATTTGCACGTCTCGCCCGTAGCACAATCTAGATTGCTGCTGTTTGGATCGCCGAAAACACCAACGGAAACCCCGCCCATGAAAAACCTAGACGATATTGCGATGCAACGAGACTTTTGACCCGGGTCAATTTAGATGTAGTTCGGCGATCGAAGTCCAAAGCACGTTTTCCGCGTTACAAAAAACGGCAACTGCTACCGAAGGACACTATGGCTGAACTCGACTTGTTTGATCGCATCCAGCTCGGCGAGGATTCGACGCTGGAACTCAAATGTGTCGATGTCACGGGCCGAAGGGTCAAAAGTCCAGACCGGCGCGACGTTGCCGACGAACTAGCGGCAATGGCAAACGGTCGAGGCGGAACAGTGGTTTTGGGCGTTGATGACGTGAGCAAGGAAGTAATTGGTATCCCACTGGACCACTTGGACATTGTTGAGGGATGGGCGAGAGAGATCTGCAATGACTCTGTGAATCCTGCGCTTGACGCAGACATCCGCAAATTTACCCTGGACGCTTCAGCTGGCCAATCAGTTCCGGTCATTCGAATAGATGTTGCGCGCAGTTTGTTTGTTCACAAGAGCCCTGGCGGGTATTTTCGTGGAATTGGCAGCTCAAGGCGTGAAATGAGCCCAGAATTCCTCGCCCGGCAATTCCAAGAACGCAGCTACAGCCGCCTTATTCGATTTGACGAAACAATCGTGCCCGGAACCGCGCGATCAGACCTGCATTTTGAGCTTACGCGACGATTTGCCTCTGCGGATCCCATGGACGACACTTTGCGCAAGCTCCGCATTGTGGCAAGCGACAGCGACGGAACCGAAGGGCTGACGGTCGCTGGTGTGCTTCTATGTACGGCCAATCCACAAACTTGGCTACCACATGCATGCGTCCAAGCGGTCAGTTATGCCGGTGAACGAACCGACACCGACGACCAGACAGATGTCCGTGACATCTTGGGACCGCTCGACAAACAGGTTTCCGAAGCCTTGCACTT
The DNA here is from genome assembly GCA_026707935.1 of Paracoccaceae bacterium. Classification (GTDB taxonomy): domain Bacteria; phylum Pseudomonadota; class Alphaproteobacteria; order Rhodobacterales; family Rhodobacteraceae; genus JAPPHA01. The sequence goes on along the minus strand of JAPOVX010000261.1, from coordinate 4,464 downwards.
CGTAAAGAGAAGCATGTTGGTACGGGCGACAAAGACGAACGCACTGTCCGAGCGGCCGCAGTTCAGTGAGAGGGCGGTATTTGAAGCACTTGTGAACGCTGTCGCGCATCGCGACTATTCATTGCCCGGTTCAAGGATTCGTCTGCACCTGTTTGCGGACCGCCTCGAACTCCATGTTCCGGGCTCGCTTGCCAACACCATGACTCCGGACAGCCTGCACCTAAGGCAATCCAGCCGGAATGAACTCGTCGTGTCCTTGTTGGCACGGTGTCCAGCGCCTACAGGCCTTGATCGTTCACATTTAATGGATCGGCGCGGAGACGGCGTCCCAATTATCCGTACCGACTGCAAACGCCTTTCGGGTTACCTGCCAGAGTACAGCTTGCTCGACGAGAGTGAACTGAGGCTCGTGATCAAGGCTGCGGGCTAAAGTTTGGTATAGCATGTGATGCAACGGTGCGCGATGCGCCAGGAGAACTCGTTGCCTCACCGCGAATTCTGTCAGATACAGTGACTGGATCAGATGTCCTCGAAATTCGGACGCTCCCGATGACTGAAATCAAGCGCATAGTATGCCTCGCAAACTCACGGAAGTTGGCAGGCCGATGTGTGGCTGGCCGCGAGTGGGCGGCAGAAAAGGGTAAGGGAGCTTGGATTCGACCCGTGAGCGAGCGTCATGGCCAGGAAGTGTCGGAGTACGAACGTCAATACGAGGACGGAAGCGACCCACAGAATCTCGACATTATCGACCCACCGTTAAAGTAATGGCAGCCTGGCAGCAACCAAACCGAGAATTGGCCACTCGATCAGGAACATTATTGGAAAAAGGTCGGATCCTATTCACCGTTCGGGCTTTCAACTTTGGCTGACCCGGTCAAACCTCTCTGGGTAAATGGCCACAGTACCTATAACGGTCGCAACGACAAGATTCCGATCGCGGCAACGAGCAGCATGAACACCTCCTTGCGGTTGATATACGTCAAGAACTCGCGATTAAGGTATTCGCGCCTGGAGAGGCGTTCGGGAATTCCAAGAGACGCGTGCAAGGCCGGTTTGTCCATGCAGGCCAAACCTACTCCCTTTGGATCACCGACCCTTTCCATGAGAGGCGATACCTTTCGACGCTCGACGGAACCCACCGAATCTATGGTTGCTACCTCACCATCAGTCTTGGGGAGCCTTATGGAGATGCCATCTACAAATTGATTGCAGCGATTATTGGATCGGATGGGAGGTAACAACATGAACGAAAATGTACTTTCGATCCTTACGATCGGTCACTCGAACCATACAATGGAAATGTTTCTCCAACTCCTGGACCGGCATCACGTATCTGCGCTCGCGGATGTGCGCTCTGCTCCGTACAGCCGTTTCAACCCACAGTTCAATCGCGAGCAACTTGCGAAATGCCTCAAGAATTCTAGAATCGAGTATGTCTATCTGGGCAGAGAATTGGGTGGGCGATCGGACGATCCTTCCTGTTACGAACACGGCCGAATCCGATACGATCGTCTCTCACGTACGCCAAGCTTTCACGAAGGCCTGAAACGGCTCGTGCGCAGAGCCGAGGAGTACGACATCGCATTGATGTGTGCCGAAAAGGAACCACTTCACTGCCATCGGACGCTTCTCGTCGGGCACGAACTCAACAAGATGCATGGGGTCGATGTCACGCATATATTGCCCGACGGAAGGCTTGAACCGCATAAGGACACAATGAATCGACTGCTCGCAAAATTCAAACACCTGCGCGAAGAAGACTGGTTCAAATCGCGCGATGAACGCATATCGGATGCGATCGCGTTTCAGACCGAGCGGGTCGGTCATAAAAACGATCAATTCCTGACGTGACCTGCGAGAAAGACCAATGAAGATTTCGACCATAGGCTTCACCAAGAAGTCTGCACGACAGTTCTTCGAACTTCTCCGCGAATCGGGTGTCGAGCGCATAGTGGACGTGAGGCTCAACAATGGATCGCAGCTTTCCGGTTTCGCCAAAAGGGACGATCTCGCCTGGTTTGCGCGAGAACTTTGCGGAATAGACTATGTCCATGAGCCAGTCCTCACACCGACGAAGAATTTGTTGAGTGACTACCGTCAAGGGCGAATCAGTTGGGACACCTATGAGTCTAGATTTATTGACCTTATGAGGACGCGACGAATTGAATCCGTTCTTTCAAAAGAGGTTATGAACAACGGGTGTCTGCTTTGCAGCGAAAATCAACCGCACCATTGTCATCGCCGACTTGTCGCCGAGTACCTGTCAGATCACTGGGGTGAGATGGAAGTCAGGCATTTGGGTCACGGGAAAGATCACGTCGGCACTCCCGAGAACTGATGTCACAGGCGGAGGTAATGCAAGCCTGTATCGACCGGTTCCGGTCAGGCGGATGAGCCATTCGGCTTCCGTCTCAAGTTTCGGCAGGAAATTCTGTTTCAACGCCAGCCTGCATACTTGCCATCCCAAGGGAAAAGCGATCACTGCCCCGGCACTTCCGTGGAGTATTCATTCGTCGCCGGAAATTGTCGCAAGTCGAAATAGCCTTCACGACCCGCCCAGTGAAATTTCCGAATCCGTCGCGGAACTTTGACCCAGCCAGTCCCGCAATCGGCATGAAACCCCAGCATGTTCAGCCAAGCAGGTTGCGCACGGCGGGACCGACCTTGCCGAAATCCATTTGCCCGGCATATCGACCTTTCAATTGGCCCATGACACGGCCCATGTCCCGAATGCCCGAGGCCCCCACCTCGTCGATTGCCATCTGGATCGCCCGACTGATTTCTTCCTCGGTCAATTGCCTCGGCAGAAACTCCCGAATGACCCCTATTTCCGACCGTTCCCTTTCGGCGAGCTCCAGCCGCCCTCCTTCTTCGTAAGCCTTGATGCTCTCGTTTCGCTGACTGATCATCTTGTCCAGGATGGAGAGGATTTCGCCCTGAGAAACACCCGTATCGTTGCCTTCACCCCGCGCCCCGATATCCCTGTCCTTGATCGCCGCCGATATCAAGCGAAGGGTCGATACCCTGATCTGATCGCGATCCTTGATCGCTTGAGTCAGTGCCGCCTTGATTCTGTCTCGCATGGTTTAGGCATTTCCATTGACAGGTTGTCATAATACGAAGCGACAGTCGTCAGTTCAACTGCCAGAAAAACCGGGAAAGGCAGGACAACCACATGTGGTTGACCCGGTTGCCATCAATCATTTACGACTGTGCACCACATCGGGTCATTGGTCTCCGCATGCGACACCGATCGGCGAATGCGGCCGATCAAGCGACCAGAGATTGCAACGTTTTTCAGCGCCATGACCCAGACCTCGGACAAACCGACTGCCAGTATTGTTCTTTCAGACGGGACCTATTTTCTGGGACGCGGATTTGGTGCGACCGGTTCGGTAACGGCTGAGCTCTGCTTCAATACCGCGATGACCGGTTACCAGGAGATCATGACGGATCCATCGTACGCGGAACAGGCGGTCACGTTCACCTTTCCCCACATCGGCATCACCGGAACCAATGATGAGGACAACGAGGCGGGCGATCCGGTCGCCAGGGCCATGATAGTCAGATGGGACCCCGCAGAGCCTTCCAACTGGAGATCCCAACAGACCCTCTCCCAATGGCTCGAAGGACGCGGCTGCGTCGGGGTTGGCGGGGTCGACACCCGAAGACTGACCCGCGTGATCAGGCATCTCGGTGCGCCCCACGCCAACATTTGCCATGACCCGGAAGGCAGGTTCGACATCCTGGATCAGCTCGCGAAGGCGAAGAATTTCGAGGGTCTCGAAGGGCGGGACCTCGCGCGTGACGTAACGTGCCTGCAGGCCTACAGGTGGAACGAGTCACGCTGGGCGTGGCCGAAAGGCTATCAACGGCTGAATGCGGACGACGGCAAACGCGTGGTTGCGGTTGACTATGGGGCCAAGCGAAACATATTGCGGTGCCTTGCCGACGCCGGCTGCGACGTGACCGTCCTACCGGCGCAATCTTCCGCTGACGACATCCTTCGACGAGAACCTCAGGGACTCTTTTTGTCGAATGGCCCCGGCGACCCGGCTGCCACCGGCGAATACGCGGTGCCAATGATCCAGGACATCCTCGAAAATACGACAATTCCCGTATTCGGAATCTGCCTTGGTCACCAAATGATCGGCCTCGCCCTCGGCGCAAAAACCGTCAAGATGAATCATGGTCACCACGGCGCGAACCATCCGGTCAAGGACCTTGAAACCGGGAGAGTCGAAATCACTTCGATGAATCACGGCTTTGCCATCGATTCACAGACGCTGCCGGACGGCGTCCTCGAAACTCACGTTTCCCTGTTCGACGGTTCGAATTGCGGCCTTCGAATGCGCGACCGCCCCGTGTTTTCGGTGCAGTATCACCCCGAAGCCAGTCCGGGCCCGACAGACAGCTTCTACCTGTTCGAGCGGTTCGTGAAGGCGATGGACGTATAGGTGCCGG
>JAPOVX010000171.1 GCA_026707935.1 Paracoccaceae bacterium | reverse complement strand
TTCAGGCCATTGTAGTCACGGATGGCCATTATCTGGGGGAGGGCACTTTGTGCTGACCCTATTCGTTTTCCCTTCCAATCCTTGATGCTCTTGATGTTCTTTTCTCCCAAGGAAAAGTATGTCAGCGGCGCTTTCTGGAAAGTGGCGGCGAAAGAGATAATCGGCAGCTTGTTATTTGCCGCATACATGATCTGCGGAGCGTAGCCGACCGCGATGTCGACAGTCCCCCCCAACAGTTCCTGAATCGCGTTCGCAGTAGGCCCGCCTGGCAGCAACTCAACGTCCAGGCCGCGATCGGAGAAATACCCCTTTTCCAGCGCAACCACCTCGCCGATGCTGCCCGCATCAACCAGCCAGCTCAACTGGACGCTGAGCGGTTCAGCCTGTGCTGTGAGTGATGAACCCCAAAATACCGCTGCCGTGCAGCAGGCGGTTAACCCGTTCATAAGTGTCCGTCTTGTTTGCATTTTAAATTCCTCCGAAGATGATTTTTTCAATACGACGGTAGCTTAGAATACGGACTAAAGAAAGCCCTCTGAAGGGTGCTCGAACCGCGGCGAACCTGGAAAACGCGAGGTCAGGAGATCCCGGAAACTGTCAAAAGACTGGCCGAACGTGCATTCGGGCCGCGTGATTGGGGCCATAGGCGAGTTGGTTTGTCGCGGGACCCTGAGAAAGTCACGGGCTCTGCCCCTTGCACCGGCTCGACGCTGTCCAACGGACGAATCGGTTTTTTCTAGCGCGCGGCCAAACCTGTCCGTCGAGCGGGACTGACGCGTACGAGCGTCAAAGATCCTCCGAGAGCGGGATAGCCGGCGGATGCTCCAGCACTACCGCTTCGGGAAACATCCAGTCGCACCGGACGGCCTTTCCCAGTCGTCGCTGTCCACTGCGTTCGTCAGTGATTTGTCCTCAGGTCCGGTTGGCATCTTTCCCTGGAATTCCCAGAGCGTTCCGCGTTGCCGGGTTCGTGGACCACGTCAAGAAGCCCGTCATCTGGTGACGCCATTTGGCATCTGGGTATCGCCTGTCATCTGCCTCGCTTACGGAAGGTCCGAAGGGTCTCCAATCCCTTTCGCAATCCGTGCGTCGGTCAGGGGCGATGGACATTGCATCGGAGGAGCGTAACTTGCCTGCAGTGTGCGCCACATCGCACTGCATGCAGCCTCGTGACAAGGCCGGACGGAATCCGCGCCGTGCTGTGCCGGTCCCAACCGGTTCGAAGTGCGCAAATCGTTTTTCCAGGATCATCAGAGACTGAGACGCCTTCGCTTGCCAATCGATCGTTCGACCGGGCAGGTGATCGGTCAACTCATCCCGGTTTCCTCGTTTGAGCAGGGACCGATTCGAATCGGGCGCGCCGGTTTTTCCGGAAATCGGAGTGGAGACTGGCCGCTCGGGGAAAGTTGTTTTTTGCATTGCCGGGCGATGTTAATGAATGCCGCATGTCCGCGATTACTTTGGACCGTTCGCGCGTGGCACCAAGCATGAATTCCGTCAAGACGGGAGAGCGCGCCGCGTTGCGATTTGTTCGCAAGGAACTGGCAGCAGACCGGTGGGCATTTACGGGTTCCGATCCGGAACCCGGCCACCGGCCAAGTGTTGCATCGCGCGGTGAGTCCTGGCGAAGGAGAACGAACATGAGCGACTTTCCGGGCAAGATCGGCCGTACGATCGGGGAGTCGACGCCCTGGTGGCCGAGCCCGCCGGAACGCGACAAGGTCCTGCCCAACATCATCACGATACTCTTCGACGATACGGGTTGGGCCGATTTCGGCTGTTTCGGCTCGGAGATCAGCACGCCGAACATTGACTCGCTCGCAGCTGCCGGCCTTCGTTATACAAATTTTCACGTGACACCGTTGTGTTCGCCGACGAGAGCATGCCTCCTGACGGGTCGTAACCACCACAACGTGGGCATGCGGTGCCTTTCCGACACCGACACGGGATTTCCCAACGGCCGCGGTGCCGTCGACAGGAGCGTACCACTCCTTCCTGAATTGTTGCGTGAACTCGGTTACGCCACCTACATGGTTGGCAAGTGGCACCTGACGCCATCGGAGGAAATCACATCCGCCGGCCCCTATTGCAACTGGCCTGTACGTCGCGGGTTCGATCGCTTTTACGGCTTTCTTGGAGGGTGCACGGATCAGTACGCGCCTGAACTCGTTCAGGACAATCACATGGTCGACCCGCCGCTCCGTGCAGGTTACCACCTGTCGGAGGATCTGTGCGACAGGGCGATCAGCTATTTTCGCGACCATGCCAGCATCCGGAGGACCGCGCCTTTCCACATGCATTTCTGCTTTGGCGCGACACATGCCCCCATTCAGGTTCACCGTGATTATGTAGACAAGTACGACGGGGTCTTTGACAAGGGTTGGGACCGGGCCCGGGAAGATCGCCTTGCCCGACAGGTCGAACTCGGCCTGGTTCCTGAGAACACGAAACTGGTTCCGCGCAATCCGGGAGTCCCGGAATGGTCCAGCCTTTCCGGCGATGAGCGGCGGCTCTTCTCACGCCTTCAGGCGGCGTATGCAGGTTTTCTGGATCATTCCGACGCGCAGATCGGCCGCCTTGTCGGCGAATTGAAGCGCCTGGATCTCCATGACAATACCATCTTCATGGTATTTTCCGACAATGGTGCCTCAATGGAAGGCGGGCTCACCGGTGCCGTGGACTGCAATGCCGCCTACTCAGGTGAAGCCGAACCGGTTTCGGAAATGGTCAAGCGTCTTCACGATGTGGGAGGAATGGCGGGACCGTCCCACTACCCGGAAGGCTGGGCCATGGCCGGCAACACGCCTTTTCGACGTTACAAGCAATTTGTCGACCTTGGCGGAGTCCGTTCACCCCTGGTTCTCAGCTGGCCGATGGGTTTGCGGAACTCTGGAGAAATCCGCCACCAATTCCTGCACGCGGTTGATGTGGCTCCTACGCTCATGGACCTTACCGGCGAGCGGCATGGTGCGGCATTCGACGGAGCCAGTTTTCGCGCGACACTGGCGGACCCGGAGGCACCTGCGCCGCGCGATGTCCAGCATTGGGAAATGCTTGGCCGCCGTGCCGTCTTTTGCGATGGTTGGAAGGCCGTGTCCGAACACGAAAAGGGTGACGACTACGCTGCAGACGTCTGGCATCTTTACGATACGCACAACGATTTCTCGGAAAGTACCGACCTGGCCGCTCAGTACCCGGAAAAGCTGACACAATTGCAGGACATCTGGTGGCAGGAGGCGGAAGCGAACAGCGTCATGCCGCTTGACGATCGTACCCTTGTGGACATTCTCACCTTCCGGCAACCCAACGGATTGATGGGTGAACGCGAGATAACATTTCGTCCAGGGCAGGGGCACATCTCTCACGTGAGCATGATCACTTCCAGCGAAAGGTCCATGGAAATCACTGCCCATTTCAATGGACCCCTTCGAGACGAAGAGGGCGTTCTGGTTGCCGCCGGCGACAGGATCGGCGGCTACTCTCTCTATGTCAAGGATGGAAAGCTGACCTACGAATACATACGGCTCAGGCACCGTAGCCAACTGTCCGGCACGCTGCCTTCGGAAACACGGACCTGCAAGCTTGTCAACCGCCTGGACGCCGACATGCGCATCCATGCACAGCTGTTTGCCGAAGGCAAATTGGTTGCTGAAGCGGGTGTGGGTGATGCGTCCCGTCATCTTTCCTTTTGGGGTCTCGACATTGGTCGCGACGCAGCCGTACCCGTCAGCGATGCGTATGAGGCACCCTTTGCATTCCCCCAGGAAAAACTCGATCGAATCGAAATGCGTTTCTTCGAGAATCCTGACCCGGAAAATATCGCGCACATGGCAGGACTTGCTGAATAGATCGCGCGCTCTCGACGTAGGCAATGCAGGAATCTCCGACAGCTGTTCTCTGACGGAAGCCCAGGTTTGGAGGTCCCGACATCGGGTCGTGATCACGTGCGTGCGCTGGACGTCATTCGGTTGCGTGTCGAATATGCCGGAAGCCTGGCCTGCCCGTGGTCGGCAATCTCCAATTGCCGTGATGTACGTTCCGTGTGATCGTTCGGCGATGGAGTCTTGGACTGCGATTGGTTTGGATTCCGGGAATTCCTGGTGTCAGTGGGCCGAACGTGATCGTCGCTACCGCGCCTCCGGCCTGGCACTTCTTCCAGTCCGCGACGATTCCAGATCCTTCCATGGATTCACATTCCGAATCTGGGGTCCCGCGTCCTCACGACCATCCACAGGCAGCTGCCCGAAAACTGGACAGCACGCGGCAACCTCACTCCCTTGCTCTGCGTGACATTCGACCAGGTCCCGCGCTGCACCGGAACCATCTACAATGCATCAGGATCGATCAACATCGGAACCACAAGGGGACGGGGACATTACGACCGGTACAACAGGTTCGACAAACCGAAACAGGACATCCGGCGTTGAACATTCGGAATAGAACGCTCAACAAGTGAAAGTCACTCCACCCCCGGATGTTTACCGGTCTGTTCCGACGGGATCGGATCTTTGCGGTCTTGTAAGATCTTGTATTTGTTGCAAATACCACAAGACGCGACCCTATGCATCTCCCGTGGAGAGCGATCCGGGTCAGGAACGGAAGCCGGGAATTTGCACAAGACGGGGAGGGTGGCAGTCCCTACGGGAATCGAACCCGTCTTTCCAGATTGAAAATCTGGCGTCCTAACCGATAGACGAAGGGACCATCCTGATCGTGGCGAAGCTATTATTCGCAGGCAGGTCGTCTGGCAAGCGAAATCTGGATTCAGCATCAAGGCAAGGGCATGGGCCGACCGAACCGTGCGCCGACTCGATCAGGTGTTTGCGAGGGCGGCATCATCCACGATCAGCCGCACGTTTCGACCGTTCCAGTCGCTGATCTCCAAACGACCCGCAACGTGAAATAGCCTGTCGGAATGATCAAGAAACGCCTGACCCAGCGGTCCATCGAACGCCCTGAACGCCATGGCCCTGACCCGGCTGCCCCTGCTCTCGCCCTGAAGGGTCATCATGAGATGGTTTCGCGACTGACCCACGGGCTTCAGGTATCTCGCGGTAACCCTCGGAAATGCCAACCTGGGAGCAGGCGCCGACGGACCAAACGGGCCGGCGGACTCAAGTTGTTCGACGAGGTCGATGCTCGCCGCCCCCGGCTCCATGGCTGCCGTGACCATCAGGTCCGAAGGGCCGACCTGGCCCGCGCCCTGCCGCTCCAACAATTCACCCAGTCGATCCATGGCAGGAAACAACTTGTCCCTGGTGACGGTAAGGCCGACAGCCATCCTGTGTCCTCCGCCGCGTACGAGCAGTCCTTCGTTTAGGCAAGTCAGAACGGCGTGGCCGAGGTCGATTCCGGGAACGGATCGCCCCGATCCTTTGCCCAAGTCTCCATCAAATCCGATGACAACCGCTGGCCGATTCGTGGTTGCGGAGAGTCGTCCGGCAGCGAGTCCGACTATTCCCGGGTGCCAGCCCTCCGCCGCCGCCCAGAAAAGCGGCTTCTCAAGTCCACGGTCGGTTGCGGTGGAAATGGCTTCTTCCGTAATTTCATCCGTCAGTTTCCGACGCACTTCGTTGAGTGCTTCGAGTTCCTCGGCAATGGTCCGCGCTTCGGCCCGTGTTCTCGCAGACAATAGCCGCAACCCGAGACTCGAACGCCCGATCCTGCCCGCGGCATTTATGCGGGGGCCCAGCACATAGCCAAGGTGGTATGATGTCAGAGGTGAATTGATCCGTGCAACGTCGGCAAGTTCTGCGAGTCCGGCGCGTCGGCGGCGGGCGAGGACCCTGAGGCCGGACCGGACAAAAGCCCGATTGACACCGAGCAGCGGCGAGACATCGGCGATCGTTGCAAGAGCGACGAGATCCAGCATTTCAAACAGGTCCGGGCCGGTTTTGGGTGATTCTCGCAAGAGGCGATTGGCAGCCACCAGGACCATGAAGACAACCGCCGCCGCACAGAGATGCTGAAATCCTCCCGACTCGTCCTGACGATTCGGATTTACGACGGCCGCCGCCGGGGGGAGAACCTCGCCACCGAGGTGGTGATCAATGACCAGGACGTCCACCGAACCCGCCGCGGAAATTGCTTCATGCGCATGGGTTCCGCAGTCCACGCAAATGATCAGGTCATGGTTCCTCGAGAGTTCCCGCATGATCGCTTCACTTGGACCAAACCCGTCCCTTGCCCGGTCGGGTACGTGAAAGCCGGGTTCAAGATCGAAGTGCCGGAACCATTCGATAAGCTGAGCTGCCGAAGCTGCGCCGTCGACATCATAATCCGCGAGAATTGCAACTCTCTGGCGGTCCCTGAGCGCAACAATCAGCCGTTCTGCGGCACGGTCGGCATCCAGCAAGCGTGATGGATCAGCCAAGAGGTCCCGAATCTTCGGATTGAGGTAATCGCCGGCGTTTTCCGGAGGAACGCCAGCCAGCGTCAGCACCCTGGCAACCGGCTCGGGCAAGCCCGTTTCCTGGACAATCCGCAACGACATGCGGTCTGCAGCCGGGTCGAGACCGATCCAACGACGTCCGGTCAGCGACTGTCCGACCCCCAAAAAGGCTTCGCCGCTAGACATGTCTGTTGAACGGCGCATCCTGGTCCGGAGCAGGAACCGGAACGCATTCCGGCGCGACGTCCAGTCCGCCCGACGGAGTTTTCGAAAAACAGACTGGCAAAGGGCTTCCGGCGCGATCCTGGATGGCCGGGAAATGGCCAGGGTTCGCGATTTCCGGAGTGCTCAACGCGTTCTTTGTCGGTAGTGCAGGCGCCGAACGGATCCGGTTTTCGACCGCATCAGGATCGTCTCCGTTTCGAGGTAATCCCCTTCACGGCGTGCGCCCGCCAATATCGATCCACTGGTAACACCAGTCGCAGAAAAAATCACATCTCCGGCGACCATGTCGTCAAGCGTGTAGATCCGGTCGAGATCCGTGATCCCGGCTCGCGCGGCCCGCAGTTTCTCGTCGTCATTCCGGAATACGAGCCGACCGTGGATCTGTCCCCCCATACACCGGAGCGCGGCGGCGGCGAGAACTCCCTCAGGTGCACCGCCCTGTCCCATGTACATGTCGATTCCCGTCTTTTCTGCTTCGGCGGTGTGAATGACGCCGGCAACGTCGCCATCGGTGATCAGGCGAATTGCCGCGCCAGTCGAACGAACTTCGCGAATCAGGTCGAGGTGCCGTTCGCGCTCCAGTACGCACACGGTGATGTCTTCGGTTGAACATCCCTTGGCGACGGCCAGCGTTCGAACCCGTTCAGCCGGCGGCATGTCGAGGTTGACAATGCCGGGGACGTAGCCTGGTCCGACCGCGAGCTTGTCCATGTAGACATCTGGTGCGTGCAACATCGTGCCCCGGGGACCCATCGCGATGACGGAAAGGGCATTGGGCATGTCCTTCGCCGTCAGGGTTGTGCCCTCGAGTGGATCAAGAGCGATGTCGACGTTTGGTCCCCTGCCCGAACCGACGCGTTCTCCGATGTACAGCATGGGTGCATGATCGCGTTCGCCTTCCCCGATCACGACGACGCCGTCGATATCAAGCATGTTCAACTGAAGGCGCATGGCGTCCACGGCGGCCCGGTCGGCGCCGTCTTCATCGCCCCTGCCGATCAGCTTTGCCGCCGCGATGGCTGCCGCCTCGGAGACTCTTGCGAGACCAAGCGACAGCATTCGATCGGCAAAGATCTCGCGACTTGTCATACAGATTTCCCGACCACGGCCCGATCACGGCGGCGCCGGAGACGTGAACCGTGTCTTCGTCGTCCGGAGTGATCGGCCACGGCCAATACTTCGCCCGCAAGGTCCAACTGTCAATGCCGAAGTGGATTCCCCACTTCGATTCGTGGCAACGGGATGGACCTATCGAACTCATTCGCCAGGAGGACGGCCACGCTCGAGACCGAGACGACGATCACGACGTGCACGGGTTCGGAAAGTGGGAGAGCCGACCACATGCCGGTGGTGCCAACGCCGACGATGAAAATTGGTCCGGGCTTTCGCCCAGCGCTCCAGGTCCCTTCACGCGCCTTTCGGGGTCGGCAGGCGACGCCCTTTGGTGGGCGCCCGGATTGTGCTTTTCCAAGCGGCGTGGCTTCAGGTCGAGGTGCGCGCGATCAGAGCTTGGCGACAATCCGTTCGAGGGTGTTCCAGTTGCGCGCCGTGACGACGACGCCGAACCGCTTTTCCAGGTACGCATACGATAGGGTCATCGCCCTGACCCCATCGGGAGTCCAGACATATGCCTCGGTGCCTTCGATTGCGATGAGCTCTGGACTGCGGTCTTCCTCCAGCAACGCGCTGACCACCTCGGGGTCAGGCGTCCTCGAGAGAAAGTTCACGAGGTGACGTGAAGGATCGGAAACGAATTTCCGCAACGGATGACGTTCAAGCGCCCTCCGAACCTGGCTTGCCGTTCGGACGACACAAGGAACATCGACGGCGAACTCGTCGCTGAGCAGTCGCTGCACGGCGCCGGCGATCTCGTCGGGATGATTCGATTCCGCGGAAAGGATCACGTTTCCGCTTTGCAGGACCGTCGCGACGTCGGTATGGCCTTCGTTGGTCAACTTCGATCTCAACTCGGCCATCGGCACCCTGTTTCGGGTCCCTACGTTGATTCCACGCGGCATGACAAGATAACGCTCGGTCATTGAAACTCGTCCTCACGGACGCGGGAGTATGTTCCCGCGTCGTTGGTGGATTTGAACCGGCCGGAGACCCCGGTTAGCGCACCTGTGCCCGAGTCCGGATTGATCGTCATCGTCACGTCGGCCTTTCGCCTTTTCATCAAACCGCGGTGCTGAACGACGAGCAATTACGATTCGCCGACGACCTTTCCGCAAAATGCTCAGGCGTGCCGGGATCAGCAGGATTCAACCGCAATTCGTAAACCACACTGAAACCTGTCTGGTTTCACGCGTCTCCCGGGCTTCTCCCGTTGACCCGTACACGGTGTTTGCGCGTGGTCCAAGTCTGAGCCGCTATTCGTGGATTTCCAGGACGGAGGCGTGTTTGTCATTAAGCGTATTGGAAGATGACGATGTCGAAAATGCGGCGCGTCTTTGCGTAGGTTCGCGCGAATTCCGGGCCGGTGATCAGGAAGTTCAGTCGTCTTCGCGGAGTTTTCTTTCGAGCGTCTTCTTTTTCCAGAAGTGCTGGTTCAACAACATCAAGGGCTCAGTATTGAGGGCAATCGCAAGCGCGTCCAGCGTCTTTACCGATGGATTGGCCTTGCCGTTTTCGATCTCGGAAATGAATCCTGTATTGATTTGAGCAAGGTAGGCCAACTCGGCCTGTGTCATCTTGAGTCGTTTACGTCGGCGCCGAACGTTTTCTCCCACAATCCGGTTCATCGTTTCACCACGATCTTGCACGAAAACGGCTGATGGTTTCGGGTTTTCATTGTGTTCTGACATCATCATTTACGCAATTTGGCCTGAATGGGATCGGTTCACTGGAGGCGATCACCGGTGATGAACCAGTCTGCACGGGTGTAATAACGACATGATCCGAGTTTGCAACGCGTTGTCATCGAATGGGGAGCATCCCAAGCCATTTGCTCAGTGCGAATCGGCGGGACCGGGAACTGGCGAAGGCGCTGCCGGACAGTTGCATCCGCCGCTTGCAGGAATCGGGCCGAGAATCACCGAAATCGGGGATGTCGACGCCTTCATTGCCCCATCTTGCCGCCTTGTGAACTGATTACGGGCAGAATCCTTGGGCTGGCAGGCACGCTTGGCAGCGGTCACCGGAACAAAGGGCTTGGGACGCATCACATCGAAGACTTGGCGTTTTCCAACAGGTTTCAAAGGCAACCGGTTCCAAGACCACCCTGAACACCTCGCTACATCCGTTTGCAAGGTCGACTGGTCACCATGCAACACGCGAGAACCGGCGAAGCGCGATCAACCGGACTCGATTCGCAGTGCTACCGGCGGGTCGGTGCAAACCCCTGTATCCGAAATTGCGATCAGGGCCTGGTCAATCGCCGAGGACGCCACGGGATGGGAGACGATCAGGACCGGCGCACTCAGGTTGCGGTGGCTCTTCTGACGCATGCGGTCGATCGATACGCCGGCACCCGCGAGCGCCGAAGCGACCTTTGCCATGACGCCCGGCTGGTCGACGAGGTCGAGCCTCAGGTAGAATGCAGAGATTCCCGTGTCAGCGGAAATCGCTGGAGTCGAGAGCGTGGCGCACGGCCGACCAAGCGCCAGCCCCGACCCGCCGCGGGCAATGTCGATGATGTCCCCGACGACGGCCGATGCTGTCGGGCCTTCCCCGGCGCCGGCGCCGCGAAGAACAATCTGGCCGACCGGCTCTCCAGTGACGACGACCATGTTGTCCGCCCCTTCGAGTTGGCCGAGAGGGGAGGATGCCGGAACGAGGCAGGGCTGCATCGACTGTTGCAGGCCCTCGTCGTTCATTTGCGCCAGGCCCAGCAGTTTGACCCTGTATCCGAGTTCGGCAGCATACTCGATATCGGCGATCGAAACCCGTTGAATCCCTTCCAGCGTCACGCTGTCAAAATCGATGCGGGTTCCGAACGCAATTGCCGACAGGATCGAAAGCTTGTGACCGGCATCAATCCCGCCGACGTCTAGATTGGGATCAGCTTCGAGATACCCGAGGCTTTCAGCTTCCGCGAAAACTTCGTCATACGCGAGTCCTGCCGCTTCCATCCGGGTCAGGATGTAGTTGCAGGTGCCGTTCATAACGCCGGCGATCCTGGTGAACCTGTTTCCCGCCAGGGCCTCGGTCAGAACCTTGATGATCGGGATTCCACCTGCGACCGCCGCCTCGAAACGCAGGCAGACGCCATGGGACTCGGCAAGTTCGGCCAGCAAATGGCCATGATGTGCGAGGAGCGCCTTGTTGGCGGTGACGACATGACGTCCGGCGCCAAGCGCGGCCTGAATGGATGTCTTGGCCGGGCCGTTCTCGCCTCCGATTAGTTCGACGAAGATGTCGATGTCGTCCCTGCTTGCAAGGCTGACCGGATCGTCTTCCCACTCGATTGAACCGAGATCAATACCGCGGTCCTTGTGACGGGAACGCGCGGAGACTGCAACAACCCGGATCTCCTTTCCGCATCGTTCTTTGAGCAGGGAGCGATGCTCGGACAAATTTCGAAGGACCCCGGTACCAACCGTGCCAAGTCCCGCGAGGCCAATTCGGAGCGAGTCTTCCATCTGCCTGCCGTTCCTTGAATCAGACCGCGACACAGTTATCGGATGGATTGCGTCGCGGCAATGATCAGGACTTTTCGCGCCCGACCGGGGAGTATCCTCCGATTGACAGCTGCATCGGCCATACGACCGTCCGCGAGAATCGGCCGATCGAAGGAGCCGTCATTCAATTTCCCTTTCAACCGATTCGGCAGTCTCGACCAGGATGCGCGTCTCGACGAGGGTGGGAAGGGTTTGTTCCCGGGCCGGCTCGGAAAATTCCTCGTCGATGTCCTCGGGCCGGGGTGCATCATCGGGAATCGAACAGGAAACCACCAGGAAACCCGCAACCAGTGAAATCGTTCTGATCAAGATACGTATGCTCGGAAATGCTCTTTGCAGTCCGCAGGAGATTAGCCTGCACGACTTCACGCCGCAAGAGATCACGATCTGACGCCTTCGGTACAGGGCCCAGGTGTCATTTGGCCGGAGTAAGGTTTCCACCAGCAGGCGAAGGCAGCCCATGTCCCTCGCCACAACTGTCACAAACGGTTCGATGCAGCAAAACCGCATTGTCGGATTCGTCGGCCGAGAAACCGGAAAGTTCCGGACTCCGTCAGGAACGCACGTTTGCGAAAAGGAACCTGGCCATTCGCGTTTCTCACGCAGTTGCGTAGATCGGAAACCGTCCGCACAATTCGCCAACGCGCTCGGCCACCGAGTTTTCGACGACGGAATCCCCGCTGCCGCCCGAACGAGCAAGCGAGTCGACGACCTCGACGATCAAGTCGGCAATCAGCCGGAACTCTTCCTTGCAAAACCCGCGTGTTGTACCGGCAGGGGTCCCGAGACGTATGCCGGAGGTGACAGTGGGCCTTTCGGGGTCAAAGGGAATGGCGTTCTTGTTGCACGTGATTCGGGCGCGGCCGAGGGCACTCTCGACGATATTTCCCGTTACGCCTTTCGGGCGAAGATCGACGAGCAGGAGATGCGTGTCGGTACCGCCCGTGACGATGTCGAGCCCTCCTGCCATCAACTGGTCTGCCATTGCCCGGGCATTTTCGACAACGCGGGCCTGGTAGTCCTTGAATTCTGGCTGCAGAGCTTCGCCGAATGCGACGGCCTTTGCAGCAATGACGTGCATGAGGGGCCCGCCCTGAATTCCGGGAAAGATCGCGGAGTTGACCTTTTTCGCGACGGCTTCGTCATCGGTCAAGATCATTCCGCCACGCGGCCCCCGCAAGGTCTTGTGGGTCGTGGTCGTTGCGACATCCGCATGCGGAAAGGGCGATGGATGAATTCCGGCGGCGACAAGTCCCGAAAAATGGGCCATGTCCACCATGAACCAGGCGTCGACTTCGTCGGCAATCTTGCGGAATCGGTCAAAATCGATGACTCTCGGGATGGCTGAGCCTCCGGCGATGATGAGTTTCGGCCTGTGCGCCAGGGCAAGCTCGGAAACCTCGTCGTAGTCGATCGACATGTCCTGGCGTCGGACGCCGTATTGAATGGCATTGAACCACTTTCCAGACTGGTTCGGTCGAGCGCCGTGGGTCAGGTGTCCACCGGCCGACAGAGACATACCAAGAAAAGTATCGCCGGGGCTGAGCAGTGCCTGCATGACTCCCTGGTTCGCCTGCGATCCCGAATTCGGCTGAACATTGGCGAATCCGCATCCGAACAGCTGCCGCGCCCGATCGATGGCCAGTGTTTCCGCCACGTCCACGTGCTGGCAGCCGCCGTAGTACCGGCGTCCCGGGTAGCCCTCGGCATACTTGTTCGTCATCACTGAGCCCTGAGCCTGCAGGACCGCCCGGGAGACGATGTTTTCCGATGCAATCAACTCGATTTCGTCGCGTTGGCGTCCGAGTTCGTTCTCGATTGCCCGAAAGATCTCCGGGTCCCGGTCCGTCAGGTTCTCCTGGAAGAACACCGGATTCAACGCGAAAGAGGTCATGAGCATTTCCTCGCGATGGGGTTGATTGCAGTACCGCAAAAAGCGAATCGGGCGGACATTGTCGGATCACGCAGTTCAGGGCAATTGAAATCGAAACGGTCGGTCCGGGCAATATCCGTCCCCGTCACTTGCGGCAAGATGCAGGATCGGTTCATTTGAGCCCGCCACACATGACGGAAATGCGTTCGTGACTTGATGACCAGCGATTCCGTTGCCACAACGCGGTGAACCTGGTGATGAACGATGGGGATTGACATGGCAGTCCGAAAGATCTGTTTCCGAGCCAGCCTTGCGCCCGAAGCGCAGAAATCCCTGAGCCAGCTCGTACATCTGTACGGGAACGAACCCGCCGGACAGGCCGACGTCATGGTAGCGCTCGGTGGCGACGGTTTCATGCTCGAGACGCTTCACGAGGCGCGGAAACTTCGGGTACCGGTCTACGGCATGCATCGCGGGACCGTCGGGTTCCTGATGAACGAATTCCGTGAGGAAAACCTCGGCGACCGGTTGTCCCAGGCCGAAGAAGCCGTGATCCATCCGCTTCGGATGATCGCGCATTCGAAGTCAGGCGAGATCATCGAGGCCCTCGCAATCAACGAGGTTTCGCTGCTTCGCCAGGGGCCTCAGGCGGCCAGGCTTAGGATCACCATAGACGGCAAGGTGCGGATGCCCGAGTTGATCTGCGATGGAGCACTGGTATCGACACCCGCGGGTTCGACGGCCTACAATCATTCGGTTCATGGTCCCATCTTGCCGATTGGCGCAAACATACTCGCCCTGACGGCAATTTCTGCCTTTCGGCCAAGGAGATGGCGCGGTGCGCTTGTTCCGATGACATCAAGCGTAAGAATCGATTCCCTGGATTCAAACAAACGACCCATCTCGGCCGCAGCAGACAGCGAAGAGGCCAGAGACGTCGATCATGTCGAAGTCGGCATCGCCTTCGACATCAGTCACCGGATCCTGTTCGATCCCGGTCACGGCCTCGAGGAGCGTCTGATCCGCGAACAGTTCGTGTGATCGCGTGGTCACCGGAGTTCGCCCGTAACGCCGTGCCGGCAATTCGGCGGCAGTTTCTCGGGTTCGTGAACGAACCGGGCGTCTTCAGTAGCCATCACCCGCGACCGGCGCTCCCAGGAACCGTAACAGGTTGACGTCATCCGGAGAAATCAGGCCGGACGCAATCAAGGCACAGGCGGGCACCCAGATGATCAGGGTGTATAGAGTTACAAGCTTGGCCTTTTTCTTCAACATCGGATCGACCGGGGCCGATTCCGGAGTCCCGGCCACTACCTGTCCGTCCTCTTCCTGGGTCCGGATACGCTGAGGCAGAACGATGAACAGGATCACGAACCAGATTACGCAGAACAGGACGAGAGCGCCGGCGATACTCATGGCGGATTCCTGACGGATGCCAGGGGTAACCTCCGGTACCGCCAAACCAGGTGACATGCCGTCACAGCCCGTTCCCCTCGATCGGAACGGGTTGAACATTCGGTCAGCAACATGAGGAGCCGGTCAGCCATGTGAATTCGAACTCGGCATTTCCTCCAACTCGATCAGTGTGCCGTTGAAGTCGGCCGGGTGAAGGAAAAGAACCGGCAGTCCGTGAGCGCCGATCCTGGGTTCCCGGGGCCCGAGTATTCGTGCGCCTTCGGAAACGAGCCTGTCTCTGGCGGCACCAATGTCGTGGACTTCAAAACAGAGATGATGAATTCCGCCTTTCGGATTGCGTTCGAGGAATTTCGATATCGGAGATTCCGCACCCAGCGGATGGAGCAGCTCGATCTTCGTGTTCGCCAGGTTGATGAAGACGACGGTTACGCCATGGTCCGGCTCCTTGATCGGCGGCCCGACTTGCGCGCCAAGGATATCCCGGTAACGCGACATTGCCTCGTCGAGGTCGGGAACCGCGATGGCAACATGGTTGAGCCGTTCAATCATTCGAGACACTCGTGTGAAACCGTCGGGCAGGAGATGGAACTGCCGGATGCTACGACTGATCGCCCTTTGTCATCAAGTACGGAAATCCCGGCAATTTGAACGTGAAGCCGGGAAGCACCGGGGTTCTCGTTTCACAGGCCGTTTCGCGCGTTGAATCGCGACGCGGCCGCAGAGGAGATTGAATGACTGTCGCGACGGGTGCCGGAAGACCTGCATCGGCCGGTTCTGTCTTTCCGCCTTGGGGTTCACGGCCGGTCCCGGGACTCCCGGCGGGTCCGGACTCGTTTGCGGTCGATTTCAGGCTATCCGGTCGCCGCCAGGCGTTGCCACGGTCGGAATCAGCTTCACGGCTGATTTTTGTTGGCGGTTTCTTGCGCGTTCGCTTGGCCGTTCGATTGCTGGCATTGGGTTTTCTGGCAGGTGGTTTTGGCGCCGCCGGGTGGTTTGCGGCGATATTTTGCCCCTGGCGGTCGATTCCGGCCGCGCCCGATCGG
>JAPOVX010000191.1 GCA_026707935.1 Paracoccaceae bacterium | reverse complement strand
CGTGTCGTTCGCAACATCCATGGTTTCGATCGGGTCGGCCTGAAAGGCGACGTTGAGCGGGTTTCGCTTGATCTGGTTCATCGACTCAACTCTGTTCCGGGTTCCCGTCGGACATCGGTCGGGCGGCCCCGTCCAATGTCCTCAAATGTCCGTTTGTATGCCCCTTCGCCGATCGCTCGGAAAATGTGGAGTTTGGCAGAACAATTTCCGGCACGCCTCGATGGGAGGTCCAACCTCCAGTCAATTTCAATGCTCTCCCTGAAGTGACGGGAACATCGGATCGGCTACCTTCCCCCGGAGCTCAACCGGTTAACGGTCAAAGGGCAAATTGGAGTTGCCGTTGACATGTTGCCGATATCAATCTCTCCCGGATGGCCACTGTAGCAATACTGTCTCCGTCGGTCAGGGCCGGTCTCGATCGGAAAATGCAGCGCGTCCGGAATCGTGGTCACCGCCATCTCCCGCGAATGTCTCCCGATTTCTCTCTCGGCCGTCCCGTGCCTGCGCAACAAATCGCTCACGATGGACAACCGATCCCTTACCGATATCGCCAAGGCGAGAACATCGCAACGTTGTCGATCTTGACCCGCGTTCCAGGGTCGATGAAGGCCTGACCGGTGCAACCCGAAGCGAAAACACCATTCTGCGGCTCGGAGCAACCGTGAAACGGCGAAATGAGCGGGCGGCTTCCATCGACGGCAGGACCGTCGGCAACTTCATCGTATCCGGCGTGCTGGAAAACGCGGAGAAGACCCCTCGCTACCACGAGGCCATCGCGCCCGTTCGCGATGATGCGACACGATTCTCCGAGTCGCTCACCGATTCGCCGCCGCAATCAAGATCAGTCGCCGCGTTCTGGCCCCCTCGTTGCACGAAGCCGGACTTCGGACCTGCCAAGCTCGAGCGTCCGGGTTTCGGCCAGAACGGTACCGGTTTCTCCCGTCGATTCCAGCCAGAAGACCGCGGACCCGCCCCGAAATGGTACGATCCCTGGCCCGACCAGGCGCGCCGGTCCCGAGATCCGGATCGACAAGGGTTCGTTGAAGTGAACCAGGACATTGCCGGCCTGGTCAAGAGCACGGACTACAACCCGTACCAGGTCCTTTTCCGACGCTAGCAGTTCTTCGGAATCGGGGGTGAGCTCGATGCGGGCCGGTAGCGGGTTGGCAACGAGGTGAAGGTGACGAACAGGCTTTCCCTCCAGCACGCCCGTCAGGAAAAGATCGTACCAGGCCTTTCCCCAGCATTCGAGCTCGCCCTGGGAGATGTGCCTGTGATCGATAATCACCGGGGGATGCGGCAGGTTCGGAAATCGCGATCGATCGGGCAATGCCGTTTTGGCGGGGCCGTCAGCGAAGCGAAACGCCACCGCGTCACAGTTGGTCAAGACGACCAGGGGTAAGGAACCGCCGATGCTGCGTTCGCCGCGCGCCCAGAAAGTGACCGGCTTCATGACGACCCCGTCGCCTGGATCGCCCTGGCTGGCATAGGCGAAGGCGGCCGGTTTCGGCTCGCGAAACATGTCGAGAACGCCATGATGACAGATTCGCTCACCCGATCCGAAGTCCTTGTGGGTGTTGTAGTCCGCCATGCACCAGCCGATACAGCCGCTGATTTCGGCCGACCCGTATGCCGCATCGAGGACCTCGAGATGGCGCAGGACGTGCTCGATCTGCCGCTCTTCGGGGTCCGTTCGCTTGGTCGGGAACATGTGGCCATTGAATTCGGTCACGAGGTACGGCACGTCTCGATCGAGACCGGTCACGTCCCTGGGGTGTCGCAACGCCGTCCGGGGTCGATTGCCTCCGGGCAGTGGCGCAGCCGAACTTCCCTCCGAGCCAAGAACAAAGTCGTTCATCGTGTAGACGTCTTCGAGGAACTCGCTGCGCGTGACATTCCTGACGCCGCCCGTTTGCCGGGAGGGATCGAGCGTGCGCGCCAGATCGTTGGACCGGACGTAAAAGTCGTGATCGTCGGGTGACTCGTTGATCCTCGTCCCCCACAAGACGATCGAAGGATGGTTCCAGTCCCTCAGGATCATGGACCGGAGGTTGTTGAGTGAACGGCGTTTCCAGTCGTCCCCGCCGATGTGCTGCCAGCCCGGAATTTCCTCGAAAACGAGCAGACCGATCCGATCACAGTGATCAAGGAACCATGGCGACTGTGGATAGTGGGATGTTCGTACGAGGTTGCACCTCAATGCATGTTTCAGAAGTTCCGCGTCACGCTCCTGGGCGCGGCGGCCGGCGGCGTAACCGATGTATGGGAACGACTGGTGACGGTTGAGGCCTCTCAGCGTCACCTTCCGACCATTGAGGAAAAACCCCTCCGGCCTGAACTCTGCCGTTCGAAATCCGAAGCGAGTGTCCAGCTGATCATGGCGTCCCATGCATTCGAGGCGGACATCGACCGAATAGAGAACAGGAGTTCGAAGATCCCAACGTGATATCTCCTGTAGATCTCCGAAGGACAGGATCACGGAATCATCCCTGGAGGTCGCATCGGCCCGGCATTGCGAAATCACCGTTCCGTCCGGGGACCGCAGGGACGCGGTGAGCGCAATCGGCTCATCGGCCTGTTCGCCGTTTCGGATGTCGCAGCGAACCGAGGCCGAAAACCCCGGGTCCGGCAACTCGCGGGTCTCCACCCGGATCCGTTCGATCGAGACAGGTGACGTGCATTTCAGCCAGGCATCCCGGTATATTCCCGCATAGGTAAGATAGTCGATCTGGCCGCCAAAGGGCGGGATTCCCGGGTTTTCGGAGCCATCGATCCTGACGCACAGGAGGTTTTCGCCACGATGGAGATGATCCGTGAGCCCGACCTCGAAAGGCGTGTAGCCATCGGGATGGGCGTGGATTTCCTTTCCGTTAAGAAAAACGGTGGAATCGGCCATGGCGCCGTCGAAGACCAGCGAAACCCGGCGGCCTTCGAATTCCGGCCTCCATTGCAGTGATTTCTGGTAGGTGAACGGCCTCTGGAATCTGGTTTCGTCCAGGTAGCCGTATGGCAGGTCCACCGCATTGTGCGGAAGCTCGACGTTTTTTCCGGACGTCAGCCTGGACTGCAGGAATCGGTCGTCACCTTCATGAAACACCCACCCCGCATTGAAAGGAACCACAGTTCGCATGTTGTTGTTTCTCAACTCATGCCAGCAGAGATTTCACCGGTTAATCCCGCCGCTTCACGTCGGGATCATTTGACGCGGAAGTGCTGATGCCTCGAAAGAGTGCCTTCATATCAGTCAGTTACGCTACCTGAGAATGTCGGTTTGGAAAGGAAAACAATTAGATCGGTGGCCAGATCAACTTGAGAATGTTCATCCTTTGTCCGTCAACATGAACGGAGAAATAACAATGTCACGGATTTCAGTCAAGGCGCCCGGCCGGGGGACCGGTGGACATGTTCAGGCCGGATCCGGCCTGGATTTCGTTCACCTCACCGCCGAACCACCGAAGCAGGTGGATGTGGCAGCTGCCGTATTTGCGGATGTCCAGGATCTCGAATCCCTTCGGGGCTTCCTGCCGTTCCGCTTCTTCCCAGGCAACAACAGCACCATCTGCGAGCCAGCCGTTCCCCGATGAATGGCAGAGCATGCGAGAACCCAGATCACGACGATAGGGCGGGTCGAGAAACACCAGGTCAAACGGCCGCCAGGGGCAGGGGCCAAGCTCGAGCGCGTCTCTCTGGAGGCATCGGGTCGCGACAGGTGCGCGGAGACGCCCGATGTTCCGGCGGATCACTGCACATGCTCCCGGGTCATTGTCGATGAAATGTACCGAGGCGGCTCCCCGGGACAATGCTTCGAGCCCCAGCGCACCCGAACCTGCGAAAGCGTCCAGCACGCGAACCCCGGCGATGCAGTCCCCGAGGCGACTGTTCAACAACAGGTTGAACATGTTCTCCCGGACCCTGCCCGTGGTCGGCCTGAACCCTGTCCGGCGGTTTCCGGCACCCGGTTTCGACAGGCTCGCCAGGTGCGTTCCACGGAACCGCCCGCCAACGATTTTCACCGCAGCAAGGCCTTCAGATTACTCTTGGGGTCGGAAATGGTTTCCCGGTTCGGGGTCTTGCCCGCCTCGATGAGACGCCTCCCGACCATGTATGATATGGGATCATTCATTGCGTCCACCGCCAGGAGGCGGTTCTTTCCGAAATACCAGTAAGATGCCCGGGAGCCGTCGTCGCTGATCCTCGAGACGATTTCCGTATGCCCCGTGTTCAATCCGGCGATCTGCAACTTGAGGTCATACTGGTCAGACCAGAACCAGGGCGTCGGATCGTAGGGGGTTTCGTGGCCGAGCATGTTGACAGCGACAGTTTCCGCCTGGTCGATCGCGTTCTGAACGCTCTCGAGACGGATCCGATCGCCACGATACGGAAACGAGGTACAGTCTCCGGCTGCCCAGATGCCAGGGACCGAAGTCCTTCCGAGGGCATCGGTCTTGATGCCATTGTCGATTTCGAGCCCGGCCGCCGCTGCCAGTTCGGTGTTCGGAACAATTCCCACGCCGATGACAACAAGGTCGGCCCGGATTCGTGACCCGTCCGAGAGTTCCGCAAATTCGACGCTTGTGTTGCCGACCAGGCGCTGAATGCCGATCCGTTCACGAATGTCGACCCCATGCGCCCGGTGTAGATTGCGGATGTAACTCGATGTCTCCCTGGCGGCGACGCGCTGAAGAATGCGATCGGCAACTTCGACAACCGTAACGTCGAGTCCGCGTTTGGCGGCGGCAGCGGCTGCCTCGAGACCGATGTAACCGCCACCCACCACGAGTGCCGACGCGCCTTTCAAGAATTTCGGCGCCATCGCGTCGACATCCGCAAGTGTCCTGACGGGATAGACACCACCGAGCAGACCTCCCGCGGATTCGGGAAGCATCCGGGGTACCGACCCTGTCGTCAGTGCCAGCTGGTCGTAACCGATTGACCCGGAATCGAGGGCAACTGTCTTCGCCGCCGGATCGATCGCCGAGACCCTGCTGTCGGTCAGCAATCGGATGTCCTGTTCGGCGTAGTACGATTCGGGTCGCAGGAACAGGCGCTCAAGGGGCATGTCGCCGAGCAGGTATGCTTTCGACAACGGCGGCCGCTGGTAGGGAGGGACCGGTTCCTCGCCGATCAGGGTGATACCACCGTCAAACCCGGCACCTCGAAGCCGCGCGACGAGTGCGGCGCCGGCCTGCCCGGCGCCCACGACGACAATTTCTGACATAAATGCCTCACAGCCGGTTGATTCCGAGCGCAACTGATGCCACGAAACCGACCCGAGTTCATCTTTAATGTTGTTGTTGCGGAGCGGAATCCGGGAAAACGAAGGGACGAGAACATGACATCACCTGAAAATGCCAGCATAGCCGAAATCGACCTGTTCGTCATGGGCGACGACGGCCCGGAAACAGTACGTCTCGGAGACCTGATCCGGGGCAAGAGGGCCGTAATTTTCACGGTCCCGGGCGCGTTTACTCCAACCTGCCACAACGAGCACATGCCGGGGTTCATCCGGAACTCGGAAGCCATTCGCGCGCACGGCGTTGATGAAATCATCTGCGTGACGGTCAATGACCCGTTTGTTGCAGATGCCTGGGCACGTGCGACCGATGCCGCTTCAGCGGGAATCCGCGTTCTCGCCGATCCCGGGGCGGAACTGACGCGCGCGTTGGGAATCGAACTCAATGCTCCGGCGGTTGGCCTTCTCGATCGCGCCCACCGGTGCAGCATGCTTGTCGAGGACGGCAGGATTCAAGGCCTCTATCGCGAAGACAATCCCGGCGTTTGCGAGGTTTCTTCCGGAGAGTCCTTGCTGGATCACTTGTCGGGCGCCGCCGCCTGATCTGCCCTGTACACGGTCATCGCGGGGAACGGAATCTGGATTCCGCTGCTGGAAAACGCGTCCTTGACCGCGCGTGTCAAATCGTGCCTCAGGGTCCAGAAATCCCCGCTATCGCACCAGACGCGGACGACAAAGTCGATCGAACTGGTATTCAGGTTGGTGACCCCGATGTACGGTTCCGGGTTCGCATGGACCCGGTCGTCGGCAGTGATTGTCTCGAGCAGGACGGTTTCGACCTGTTTGAGATCGGAACTGTAGTCGACGCCGAATGTCAGGCTGATCCGACGTGTCGCATAGAAACTGTGGTTGATGATCGACGATGCCCAGACTTCACCGTTCGGAACAATGATCTGGGCATTGTCGGGTGTTGACAGTTCTGTCGTGAACAGCGTGATTTCCCTGACCGTACCCCCCTTGCCGCCGATTTCCACGTAATCGCCGACCTTGACCGGTCGGAAAATGACGAGCATGACGCCCGCGGCGAAGTGCGAAAGCGTCCCCTGCAGCGCCAGGCCGACCGCAAGACCTGCAGCACCGAGCATGGCGATGAGCGATGTCGTCTCGATCCCGAAGCGGCTGAGGATGAACAGGAACGCAATGGCGAGAATGGAATAGCGCAGGATTTGTCCGAGAAACCCGAACAGCGTCGGGTCGATTTGCTCGTATCTTTCCCCACTCGCCACCAGCCGCGAGCGGGCCCATCCGCTTGCCACGTAGGCCACGACAAAGATGATGATGCCGTAGAAGACGTTGAGCGTGATCGTGATGACATACTCCACGTTCTGTCCTCCCCTATCCCCGATAGATCAAGCGATGCGATGATGCCGACAGTCGCGCGACCGGCTATGGACTAAGCCGGGTTTCGTTACGAAAGGGTATTCATCACTCCCGCGAGCTTGAAGTCCTTTTCCGTCAGTCCGCCGGCGTGGTGGGTCGTCAGCGATACCTCGACCCGATTGTAGACATTGGACCATTCAGGATGGTGATTCATCTTTTCTGCATGAAACGAGACCTGAACCATCCAGCCGATTGCATCGCCGAAGGAGCCGAACCTGAAGACTTTCCTGATCGCATCACGCCCTGATTCGGTCGACCATCCGGATTGCGCGAGTTCCTCGAGGGCGGTTTCACGGTCGTTGTCGCGCAGCAAGTCTGCCATGGAACGTCCTTTCATTCTGCGTGTCGGAGCCCGGCTGGTGAGGCTGGCACGGACAATCCGAAATACCTCGTTCGAGATAACGGCTCCCGCGAGAGTCGTGTGACCGCCAACAGCGGCACGCGCAAACGCCCAGACGATCCTTCTCCGTCAAACCGGGCCTTCCCGGCTCGGGTTCCGCGATGCCATGCAGTCAGTCCGCTGGCGCCCGTTCCGCAAGATTTCCGGAAGAAAACCTTCAAAGGTGATGTTCACCGCGTCCCTTCGCGCCACTGCCTCTTCGTCCGGCGATCGGACGGTCCAGCAAAGGATGTCGATACCTCGATGCCTGGCAGGCCCCAGGTTCCCCGATTCCAGGTCTTGCCATTCGTGGGAAACGAATGATGCGCCCGTGCTGTCAAGGGAAGATAGCGACCTGAGTTCGGCAAGTCGATGTTCAAATACGCCGGGCCAGTCCTCACCGCGAAAACTGCCGGTCACGAGGCCTCGCGGGACATCCGGCGCAAGCGAGGCGCAGCGGGCTACCGATTCCGGATGAAACGACATCAGCGCGACCGGTCCGGAATACCTCATGACCTGGTCGCAAACCGCCGATTCGAGCTTGCCGTCAATTGGATTGAACATCTCGTCGACATCCTTGATCTCGATCAGGATCGGTGCCCGTCCTGCGACCAGGTCGAGAATGTCCGACAGGCGGGGTATTGTTTCATTCGAGTGAAGCAACCGGGTTTCGGCAAGCGAATCTGCCGAGGCCTCGCTGATCAGCCCGGCCCGCCCGGTGAGTCTCGACAGATCTTGATCATGAAAGACAAAGGCCTCGCCATCGCCGCTGATCTGCACGTCGACCTCGATCCCGTACCCCGATCCCAACGCCGCAAGGACGGCCGATCTGGAGTTTTCGGGGCACCCGCGGCTCGAGTCATGCAAGCCCCGGTGCGCCAGCGGAAGGTCAGTGAATTCCCGGGACAGCGTCATCAACGGACTTGAAAGATCCCGTCAACTTCGACGGCGACCCCGAGCGGCAATGATCCGCAGCCGACGGCGGTTCGTGCATGGCGCCCGCGATCCCCGAATACGTCGACGATCAGGTCCGAAGCCCCATTGACGACGGCAGGCTGGTCGGTGAATTCGCGCGTGCAATTCACGAATCCACCCAACCGGACAACCCGGACCATCCGGTCGAGGTCGCCTCCGCAGGCCGTTCTGAGGTGGGCCAGGAGATTCATCGCACAGGAACGGGCCGCATGGCGGCCTTGTTCGACCGACATATCGTCGCCAAGCCGCCCGCAAATCAGCCCAGACGAATCAGCCGAGACCTGACCCGAAACGAACACCAGGGCGCCTGAAACCACGAATGGAACGTAATTGGCTGCCGGTGCGGGCGCTTCCGGGAGCTCGATTCCCAATTCTTTCAGACGGCCGTCTATTCTGTTCGACATTTCAACCTCCGGTTCACCAATCTTCGAGCATGTCCCTTCCGGCGCGCGCAACCCTGACCACGGGTCGCGACAAAACACGTATGCCCGGGCGAACGACCGCCTCCGGTGACGGCTCCCCGCCCAGAACGACGGGGATTTACAGCGTAACTGATAATCCCGCGCCGCCGGTACGACAAGGACTTGCCTGGTTTGATCACGATTGTGGTGTCGGTTCCCCGGCGCTTGGCGTTCCGGCCCGGCCGGATGCGCTTGTCCGTCCGTTGCCCGTGCGATGAGGTGCAGACGAGCCGGAACACCAGCGCCTGGTTCACGGCTGTTCACGGTGGCGCCAACAGGTTTCATCATGTAGACGCACGATCAGGCCGGGCGCTGCCTCAATGGAGGTCGGCAAGGCTGATCCGGTGCCGCGTTCGGTTTGAATCTCAATTGGCGATCCCTGCTCATTGCTTGGGGCGCCGGGCAGAAAGGTAAGCCTCGACCTGGGGTATGGACACGATGTCTGTTTGCAGTTCCCGAGCAGCGATGACGGTTTTCCTGGCAAGCATCATGATGGTGTCCTTGACCACGCAATGTCCCGCCGACCGCTGGAGCGATGCCGATCCCTTCGAGAAATCCAACAGGCAAACTCACGAATTCAACAAGGGCTTCGATCGAGGATTCTATCGGCCGGCTTCAAGGGCCTACGGGACAATTGTCCCCAGCCCGATCGACGTCTTCATCGCCAACTTTTCGAGGAATCTCGATCTTCCCGGCCGTGCTGTCAATTACCTGTTGCAGGCGGACCTGACCGCCACCGCCCTGGTGGTCGGCAGATTCGCGACGAACACGATCATCGGGTTCGGAGGAATCGGAGACCCGGCGACGGACCTGGGTTTCCCGGACGAGCAAACCGATTTCGGGGTAACGTTGCACACCTGGGGCGTGGATAGGGGCAACTACCTCGAACTCCCGTTCCTGGGCCCGCGAACCGTGCGCCAGGCAACCGGGATGGTCGTCGACGTCTTTCTCGATCCGGTGTCCCAGGTTCTGCCGGCACGCTACGACAGGGCAGTATTCACGGTTTCGTTTCTTGATCTCCTGTCGCGGCGGCAACGATCGGGTGACTTTCTTGACCAGATGCTGCATGAATCGGAAGACAGCTACGTCGCGACCCGGAGTGCCTATTTCGACAACCGGGACCGAGTGCTTAACCGAGGCCTGCTCGAGGATGACCTTGAAGACCCCTACGCAGAGTGAATTCGAAATCGTCCGCCGGAAATTCGTTTCCGTCGTTGCGGCGGTCATGATGTCCGGCTTTCTTGCGCTCCAGTCGGAGCCGGCGCACGCCTTGACGACGACCGAGGTGGAAGCCCTCATCGAAACCGTCGCCAGGGAAATCCGGACGGCGATCAACGAAAGCGAATCCGAAACGGAAATGTTCAAGCGTTTCGAATCCGTTCTCGAATCGTATGCGGATCTTCCGATCATCGCCCGAAGCGCGTTGGGAGTCGAATGGCGGAGAGCAACGGCGAAACAGAGACGCGAGTTCACGGCCGCGTTCTCGCGATACCTGGCGCTGAAATACGGGAAACACTTCCGGTCGTTTCAGCAAGCACAGGTCAAGATCAGGCGATCGAGACTCGTGAAGAGTGGTGTTCTGGTCGAAACCGTCGTCTCCAGGTCCGGCGCACCCCCGCTGGCGATCGACTGGCAGGTTTCGGACAAGAGCGGCGAAACGCGGATCTTTAACCTCTACATAGAAGGCGTCAGCGTGCTTTCAATCGAACGCCAGGAAATCGGCTTGTTGCTCGATCGGGTTGGTGGCGACATCGATGTTCTGGTTGCCGAACTGGAATCACATGGCTGACGGCGTCGTCGTTCCCGTCGACTGATCACTCTGGCCAGAACCTGGCCTCAAGACCGATGGATTCCGGTCTCCCGGGAAAACAGGTGTTCCGGGTCTTCCGGGTCTCCCGTTTTCATTACCGGCCCATTCCGAACAGGCTGTCGAACAACCTGGCCAGGATCGATGTTGTCGGCGCCGAAGACGACGTGGAGCCTGCGACGAGAACGTCCCGGCGGTCGTGTTCCGGTTTCCGCTCGATCATCGGTAGCGGCTTTGCCGGAAGGTTTCCGTGGATACGGGCCATGGTCTCGCGCCAGATATCCGCTGGCAGGCCGCCTCCGGTGACGCCGGTCAGCCGCGTATTGTCGTCGTACCCCATCCAGACGCCTGCGACGTAGTCGGCCGTGAAGCCGATGAACCAGGCGTCCCGTCCCCCTTGCGTGGTCCCGGTCTTGCCTGCTGCCGGACGGCGCTCGAGGCGGGCGCGACTTCCGGTTCCGTTCTCGATGACTTCGTGCAGCATTTGAACAAGCTGCCGCGCGGAGCTGTCGCTGATCACCCGGTTGCCCGAGCTCTCGGTGCCTTCCATGAGTGCGGCGGGGTCTCCCGGGAGGCTGATCCCGCGAATTCCCAGCGGGGCGACCGATCGACCGAGATTCAGGAAGCCTGCATAGGCCGCGGTCATTTCCAGCAGTGTCGATTCCGAGGCTCCGAGGGCGACTGCTGGGCCCTGCGCGAGAGTGCCCGAAATTCCGAAACCGCGTGCGATGTCCCGAACCTTTTGCCTGCCGACCGTCTCGGAAATCCTGACAGCCGCGGCATTGGCGGAATTTGCAAGCGCCTTGGAAAAGCTGGTGAGACCGAGGTATCGGCCTTCATAATTTCTCGGTTTCCACGGTCCGGAACCCGGAACATTGACCGTCAGGGGAGAATCCTGGACCCTGGACCCTGGACGATAGCCGTTTTCGAGTGCCGCGGCGTAGACGAACGGCTTGAATGCCGACCCGGTCTGGCGAGTCGCCTGCGTTGCCCGGTTGAACACGCCAGGCGTGCCGCTGCTGCGGCCGCCCACGATCGCCCGCACGTTTCCATCAGGCGACATCACGACGATGGCTGCCTCCGCACGCGAGCCTTTTCGGACCTTCTTTGCAAAAACCTGTGTCAGGGCCGCTTCGGCTGCGTCCTGGATGTCATTGTCGAATGTCGTTCTGATGACGACGTCCTCATTGGTGTCCTTGAGGAGGAAACTTGGTCCCGTTTCCATGATCCAGTCGGCGAAGTATCCCCCCGCCTGGCGGGCCGCGGCACGGGACAGGCTTGCCGGGTTGTTCCTGGCGTCGGTCGCTTCCGCCCGTGAAAGGTAATCTTCGGCTTCCATCATGGCGATGATCAGCCGGGCGCGACTCCTGGCTCCCTCGAGGTTGCGCGTTGGGGCATACCGGGACGGCGCCTTGAGGAGGCCGGCGAGCATGGCCGCTTCGGCGGGGTCGACGTGCCTGGCAGATTTTCCGAAGTACCGCTGGCTTGCGGCTTCGAACCCGAAAGTTCCCGCACCGAGGTAAACCCGGTTCAAATAGATATTGAGGATTTCGTCCTTGCTGTACTTGAACTCCATGGCCATGGCCATCGGGACTTCGCGGACCTTGCGATTGAATGACCGCAGTTCCGGGAAAAACACGCGCTTGGCCACCTGCTGGGTGATCGTGGACCCCCCGTGACCGCTGAAAGGGGAACGACCTTCGCGAAGATTGATAAAGACCGCTCCCGCGATACCATGGAGAGAGAGCCCGAAATGGCGGTAGAACCGCTTGTCCTCCGCGACAAGAATGGCGTTTTTCAGGTGAGGTGACACCGTATTTGAAGAAACGAGTCCGCCGAACTGATCGCCGCGCCAGGCGAATACCTCGTCATTGCGATCAAGCAGGGTGACGGCTCCCTTGGATCGGTCGTCCATGAGTTCGGCCGCTGGCGGAAGCGCGTTGAAATAGTGGAGTGTCCAGGGGCCGAAAACGAGAAGGAAAACGACGGCGAGGCGGATCGAGACCCAGACGGATCCCCTGAGTCCCATGCGCAGGCACGACCCGATGAAACCTCGAATCAGGCCCTTGCCACGGCGTCTCTTCGGGGACGGGTTTCCCTGCGGCAATTCTGGATTCCGCCGCTTGCGGACGGGTTTGCCCCACCGCCCGGCCTGTTCACCTGCCATTCCTGCTCTCTTTTTCCACGAGCCTAGACCGGTGCATTCGACCGGTCAATAGCGGGCGAATGCCCATCGATTCCACTCGGGGCGTGGCTTGACCGGGATGGGCCCGGCTTAAATGACCGGCAGGTACACGGAGGCGCCCGGGCGCTGTTGGCGTCGTCGGAGGGTCCTTGCCGTTCCTCGGACGCGGAGCCATTCGGCCACCTGGTGAGGCAAGCGGCAGGAATTCTGGCCAATGGCGCGCGTATCGTCTTGTCCGTCCGCGTCGGAGACACGTGGACAAAATGCGCAGCGTACCCTGTTGCATTTCGGCCACAGAATTGGGGATTCGGCCGGAAAACCGTGCGGCACCGGATATCTTGTTCTCTTTTTGTTCTTACCTTGCTAGGCACGTACCCTTTTCAAGACATCGGGGAGTTAGACGTGACGACCTCAACCAGTGCCTATACAGACATCACCCTGCAAATCATCAAAGCACTGGAAGAGGGTCGACAACCCTGGAATCCCGAATGGACAGAGAGCGCGGCACCCTTGTCGCTCCCGAGGAGATGGACTGGCGAATCCTATCAAGGCATCAATGTACTGATGCTGTGGCTGGCGGCTGCCGAGAGGGGATTCAGGTCTTCCCGCTGGTTTACCTATCGACAGGCGAGAAAGGTCGGCGGGCAGGTAAGGAGAGGCGAACGGTCCACCCGGGTGGTCTACTTCGAAACCAGGACCCGGCTGAACGACGAAGACGAAGAAATCCATCACCGGATTCTGAAACGATACGCGGTATTCAACGCCGACCAGATCGACAACCTCCCTCCCGAATTCCAGAGTGACGATTCCAGCGGTGTTTCCACTGGAAACCGTGGCGATATCGACCGGATGATCGTGCAGACCGGCGCAAACATCACCGAGAGGCAAGGTGAGAGCGACGCCTATTATCTCGTCAGCGCAGACCGGGTTGTCGTGCCGCACCGTGACAGTTTCGACCCGGTCGAGCAGTTCTACGGGGTTCTCATGCACGAACTCGTTCACTGGACGGGCAACCGGAATCGCCTGGGCCGGCTGAGCCGGGACGATACCGACAAGGACTATGCGTTCGAGGAACTCGTGGCGGAAATCGGTGCCTGTTTCGTCTGCTCCAGCCTCGGGGTCGCTCCTGACCTGCGGAATTCTGCGGCATATATCAAGAACTGGGCAATACGGCTGAAGGCCGACCACCGCATGATTTTTCGGGCCGCGGGCGCCGCCCAGAAAGCGGCAGATTACCTGCTGGCAAAGATGATACCCGCATCTCGTGCCGACCGCAGAGGACGAGACAGGCCGACGGTGGCAACATTGGAGCCAGGGTACCTCGATCGGGTTTCAGCGGCCCCACGGCCCGGCCAGGGAAAACCGGCTTCAATCCCCCCATGGCTGCAACCGCGGCCGAGTCATTCGCAGGCCGCGTATCTGAACCGGCATTGACCAAAGATTTCTGTTGACCGCTCCGTTCATTGGCCGTGTAAAAGAACTTGGCATTCCATGAACAACGAGGGAGGCGGTTTCCACGATGGTTCATCAACATGCTGCCCGCAAGGCAGGGGTTCCGCGTTTCGGGGCGAACATCGGTTTCTGGCAAGAACGCGTCGACCTGGCGGCGGCATTTCGCTGGACTGAACGGCTTGACCTTCATGAAGGCGTGGCCAATCATTTTTCTCTGGCTGTCGGTGATGGCGGGACCCAGGTCTTGATTAATCCGAACCAGATGCACTTTTCGCGCATTCGCGCTTCGGACCTGCTGTTGCTCGACGTCAACGACCCCGACGTTCTTGATGGACCGGATGCTCCTGATCCGACAGCCTGGGGTCTGCACGGTTCTCTCCACCGGCTATGCAAGCACGCCCGATGCGCCATGCATGTTCATTCGGTGCACGCGACAGTTCTTGCCTGCCTGGAAGACAGCACGATTCCACCGATCGACCAGAATACAGCCATGTTTTTCGACCGGGTCGTCGTCGATGACCGTTACGGTGGCCTTGCGTTCGAAGAGGAAGGCGCGCGCTGCGCGGCCCTATTCGCCGACCCGAAGACGTCGGTCATGATCATGGGAAACCACGGAATTCTCGTAATCGGTGAAACCGTCGCCGACACCTTCAACCGGTTGTACTATTTCGAGAGGGCGGCCCGGACGTACATCCTGGCCTTGCAGACCGGCCGCAAGCTCCGCGTCCTGCCTGACGACATTGCCGGCAAGACGGCCGACGCGATGGAGGTCTATCCTGAACAGGCCGAAAGGCACCTGTCGGAGATCAAGGCGATACTCGACCATGAAGGGTCGGATTACGCCGGTTGACAGGCGGAAAGATTCGCTCTGCCTCGGAACGACCGGATGTCCCGAACCGGAAGACAGGCGATGGAAGTCGAGACTTCAGGCGCGGCGGCTTCGCCGATTCGAAATCCCGATTGGAACTTTCATCCCGGTCTCCCGATCCCGACCTCACCGCTCTTTGCCTGGCCGCCCCGGCCCCGGGAAGCTTTTCGCTGCTCACCTCCTCCTGGCTCGCCGTCAGCATGATCCTGCTTGAACTCGGGCTGGCAATCCTCGTTTACCTGGTGTTCCTTCCTGACCCGGTCGCAATGCAGACGCTCGCTGCAGGCTGGGTGGTCCAGATCTGGCTTCGCAACCTGTGCCTGCTCTTCCTTGTCGCCCATGGCCTCCATCTCTATTTCCACCAGTTGCGCCAGCAAGGCACGACGCTCAGGTTCGACCGGCGCGAAATCGGCGGCAGGAACGGCAGGTTCACGTATCGGAGTCAGTTGCTGGACAACATGTTCTGGTCACTGGCAAGCGGTGTCACGGTGTGGACGGCGTATGAGGCCCTGTATTTTTTGGCCATGGCCAATGGCCTGGTACCGGTCGTTTCACCCACCGGGAATCCCGTCTGGTTTGCAATCTGGCTACTCCTGATTCCGATCTGGTCATCGTTGCATTTCTACTGGGTTCACCGTCTGCTTCACTGGCCGCCACTGTACCGAATTGCCCATTCGCTCCACCACAGGAACATCAACGTCGGGCCGTGGTCGGGAATCTCGATGCATCCGATCGAACATCTCCTTTACTTTTGGGACTTATAACGATGGGTTGACGGCGCGTCACGCCGCCAGCTTTCGATCAGTTTCACGGGTCACA
>JAPOVX010000270.1:6107-15785 GCA_026707935.1 Paracoccaceae bacterium | reverse complement strand
GCGCGCGCCGTATCGCGCGCGGTCAAGGCCGGCAAACTGCGCAAGCTTGCCTCAAGGCTCTATACCCGCAACCTGGTCGATCCGCCCGAGATGATCGTAACGCGCAATTCATGGAATATCGTCATCGGGTTTTTTCCTGGAGCACTTGTTGCTGATCGTACCGCATTGGAGAACGCACCGGCGAGCGACGGCTCGATCTGTCTGATCACCGCACGCGGCCAGAACATCCGGCTCCCGGGTCTCACTCTCCGACCACGGCGCGGTCCGGGGCCGCTCCCTACCGACCGACCGTTTCTCGGCGGACTCTTCCTGAGCTCGACTGCGCGCGCCTATCTGGAAAACACGCGTCCGTCACGTGCACGCGGCAGCCTCGTGAGGCGCACACTCGGCCGAGCCGAAATCGAAGAACGCCTCGAGACTTTCATTCGCCGTTCAGGTGAAGAAGCAACAAACCGATTACGTGACGAGATTCGTGCATTGGCCTCGTCCCTTGAACTCGAGGAAGAAGCCTCGACCCTAGATGCGATGATCGGGGCCATGCTCGGAACCCGCGACGCGAAACTTACCGCACCTCCCGCCATCGCCCGTCGTTTGGGCCGCCCCTACGACTCGGACCGAATGGTTCTGTTCCAGACCTTGCACAAGGCGCTACGTGACCAACCTCCGCTTTTCCGAATCGCGCCCATTCGGCGTCCCGAGGCCAATGCGACGCTCGCCTTCTTCGAAGCCTACTTCTCGAACTTCATCGAGGGCACCGAATTTGCTGTCGACGAAGCCGCTGACATCGTGTTCCGCGGTGTCATTCCAAACGAGCGGCCCGCAGACGCGCACGATATCCTGGGCACCTGGCGCATCGTTTCCGATCAGCGAGAAATGTCCCGCACCGCGTCAAATGCCTTCGCAATGGAAGCTCTTCTCAAAGCCCGCCACGCGTCGATCATGGAAGGTCGAACGGACGTGCGGCCCGGCAACTACAAGCGGGCAGGGAATCGCGCAGGTTCCACCATATTCGTGGCGCCCGACCTTGTGCAGGGCACGTTGGAGAAAGGTTTCGAATTTTGCCGTAGCTTGGAAACGGCCTTTCAGCGTGCGGTATTCATTAAGTTCCTTATCTCGGAAGTCCACCCATTCTCGGACGGCAACGGAAGGGCGGCACGGATCATGATGAACAGCGAGTTGGTCGCTGCAGGGGAAGAGCGTATCGTCGTGCCCACCATTTACCGTTCCAACTATCTCTCCGCCTTGAAGGCGCTGTCGCAATCCGGCTTACCTCAACCCCTGATCCGCGTGCTTGACTACGCGCAGAGATGGACCGCCGCCGTCGACTGGCGCTCGCTTGAAGAGACGAGACGTGAACTCGACGAGTGTAACGCCTTTCAGGATCCGAGCCTCGCAGAGGAAGAGGGCAAGCGGCTGCGTATGCCGGGAACCGCGTGAGGATTCTGTGTAAAATCGGTGGCAACTGATGGGGAGCTTTCGTTGCCCATGAAACAATCCGAGGTAATCCAATCACCCCGAAAGACGTCAACCGGGAAATGACAAAAACCGTCGCACAGCCACAATGTCAAATCAAGGTCCGGGCGACGAGTTGTCCCCAATCATGCGGCATGCCTTGCTTATGGGAAAAACGGTACAGTTGAGGATAGTCGAATGAAAGGCAAGGAACGCAACTGGGATTTCGATGAAATGACCGATGAGGGAACTTTGTCGGGTTTTCGCCCTGCCGTCATTCTGGTTCGCCCGCAATTGGGGGAGAACATAGGTGCGTCGTGCAGGGCCATGCTCAACTTTGGACTGGAACACCTTCGGATCGTGGACCCTCGCGACGGGTGGCCGAATCCATCTGCCATCGCGATGGCAAGCGGAGCTGAAAGGATACTGGAGCGGGCACAGTTGTACGCCACGACCAGGGAGGCACTTTCAGGACTGAATTTTGTCTTTGCGACAACCGCGAGGACGCGAGACATGACCAAGAATGTTCTGTCTCCACGGCCGGCAATGAGGAATGCGCGGCAAATGGCGGCCGACGGCAACAGGGTAGGCTTTCTTTTCGGTCCAGAGCGATCCGGTTTGAACAATTCCGATGTTTCGCTTGCCGATGCCATCGTAACCATTCCGGTAAACCCGGGGTTCAGGTCGCTGAACATTTCACAATCTGTGCTGCTGTTGGCCTACGAGTGGTGGGTCGCCGCTGACGAATCTTCTTGTGAAAGCAGACCCCGCCGCAATCCCGAACTCATGGCAGAGTTTTCGGAAGTGCAGGTCTTGGCCGATCGTCTTGAGAATGAACTCTCGGATCGCGGGTTTTTTAGTCCAGAATCAAAGGCTTCGAGGATGAAACGAAACTTACGCAACCTGCTTTCCCGAATGCCGCTGACAGGTCGCGATGTCCGGACGATTCACGGTGTCATTCGAACACTGACGGAAAGAAGACCGGGTTCGGGAAGTCATGCCACCAAACGGTGATGTCTGAAGAAATTCCATCGCGAGGACGGGTATTTTGCCGTCGGTTGCCGTGATGCCGGGACCTGCAATCGGAAAGAGCCTCGATTCACCCGAAGGATAAGTGCCGGGGCCGCGCCTTTGCGCGACCCCGATGAAAAAGGGGAGTGCAAGGCGCCGCGACTGACAAGGAGAATTCACCGTGGAAACTCAATTTGTGCTGGAAATGCCGTGAACATTTCATGCCGTTCGGAAGTCGGTCCGGTCACGGGTTCGCCAGCTGATTTCGGCAAAAAAGCTCCGGTGTGTGCAGTTCCGATTTGATGTAAATCCGGATCAAGTCGGCCGGGACCCGATTCGCGGTCCGGAAATCCCAATGACCGTCTGGTGACTCGGTGAATGCATGACTTCCGGAAAAAAGATTTTTGAACATGTGCCGGACCCTGACCGGAGATCGGAACCCGGGTCAGGCGGCAGGCCTTCCCGCGGACAAGAGAGCCGCAGGGACAGGAGGCTGGTCGCCTGGTGGCTGCTCATTCAGGTCTTGCTGGTCATCGGAACGATTCTCATCGGCGGGATGACGCGGCTTACGGACAGCGGCCTCTCGATTACGGAATGGAAGCCGATCTCGGGAGTCATTCCACCCATGACAGCCGAGGATTGGTCTCAAGAATTCGAAAAATATAAATTGATTCCTGAGTTTGCCTTGCAAAACGCAAGCATGTCTCTCGCGGAATTCAAGAGCATCTACTGGTGGGAGTGGTCCCATCGAATGATTGCCAGGCTATTGGGAGTTGTCTGGTTGGCCGGGTTTGCCTGGTTCCTCGCGCGCGGGGACTTCAACCGAAACTGGATAATTCGCTCGTCGCAGATCGGCATTCTGATCATTGTTCAGGGCGTCCTGGGATGGTGGATGGTGACGTCGGGGCTGTCAGGGCGAAACGTCGATGTCGCGGCATACCGACTGGCAATTCACAGCACGCTTGCATTCGCGATTCTAGGCCTGGCTGCCTGGTCGTACTGGCTGGCAAGGATGCAGCCGGTCGAATTGCTTCAGGCGACGCGTCGCAGAAACAGCCGGATTTCACGTTATTCGGCCGCGTTCGTGACGATCATGCTCTTGCAGGTTTTTCTTGGCGGACTCGTCGCTGGACTGGATGCCGGCAGGGGATACGTGGACTGGCCGCTCATGAATGGCCAGTTCCTGCCCGACGAAAGCTTTGACTACAGTCCGCTCTGGATCAACTTTTTCGAAAACGCCGCATTGACGCAGTTCAATCACCGCTTGACCGCATACCTGATCCTGGGGTTTTCGGTGTTTTTCTGGCTACGCTGCAGGCGGACCTCGATGGTCTCGATCCGAAACTGGAGTGCGATCGTCATCGTTGTGGTCTTGTGCCAGGCACTGGCGGGCATCGTCACCCTTTTCGGGCAAGCATCGAATCATGCCGCAATCCTGCACCAGGCAGGCGCCGTCGCGACCTTTCTCTTCATTACCAGGCTAAGGTTGTTGGCAGTATTTCCGCCTGATGACCGAATAGGAGGTGGATGAAGATGGCCAGGCGCGACGACAACATATCCTATGCCGAACTCAGTGCATACCTGGCCAGGACGGCCGTGCTGGAACAGGTCCAGGGACTACTCATTTGGGACCTGGAAACCTGCATGCCCGCCGGCGCGCAGGAACAGCGGGGAAAACAGAACGGTGCGCTTGAGGAAATCATCCATTCACGATGGATCGCCAATGAACTCGGCGACCTGCTTGATGCCGTCGGTCCTGCCGGTCTGGACGCACGCCAGTCGGCCGCCATCAGGGTTGCCAGAACCAGGCGCGAGCGTGCCGTGCGCGTACCTGTCGAAATTGCAGCTGAAATCGCGCGTGTGACACCCGAGACTGCGAACACCTGGGCCAAGGCCAGGGAAGACAGTGACTTCGAGTCTTTTCGTCCGATGCTCGAACGGATGGTCCAACTGAAACGGCAAGAGGCCGAAGCGATCGCCGGTGATGGCTGTCATTACGATGCATTGCTGAGCGAGTTCGAACCCGGAACGAGCAGCGAAGAGATTTCGG
Source organism: Paracoccaceae bacterium (assembly GCA_026707935.1). Classification (GTDB taxonomy): domain Bacteria; phylum Pseudomonadota; class Alphaproteobacteria; order Rhodobacterales; family Rhodobacteraceae; genus JAPPHA01. Next base: position 11,272 of record JAPOVX010000270.1, on the reverse strand, counting down.
AAACGTTTCGCAGACTGCGCGACAGCATCACCGATTTGCTGGGAAGAGTACGCGATAGCGGAAAGGCGGTACCGGAAATCAAGGGAAATTTTCCGAAGTCGCAGCAAATTGTTCTCGCTCAGGAAATTGCAGTTGAGTTTGGATATGACACGTCCCGGGGGCGGGTGGACCAAAGCGTTCATCCGTTCACGGCCGGGTCGCATAACGATGTCAGAATCACGAATCGCGTTGATGAAAGCGATCCATTGGATTGCCTTTATTCTACCATCCACGAGGTGGGACACGCTCTCTATGAACAGGGTGTCGACGAAGGCCTTGGATCGACGATTCTCGGTACCGGGACGAGCATGGGTGTCCATGAGTCCCAAAGTCGAATCATGGAAAACCAGATCGGCCGCAGCCGTGCGTATTGCAACCATCTGTACAAGCGAATGTGCGATCAATTCGGAACGTCCTGGATTTCTGATACCAACGATCTTTATCGCGCAGTAAACGCGATCAAACCGGGATACATCCGGACCTCGGCTGATGAAGTCCAGTACAACCTTCACATCATGCTGAGGTTTGATCTCGAACGCGCGCTCATTAACCGCGACCTTGAAGTGAATGACTTGGAAGCCGCATGGAATGATCGTTTTTCGGAAGACTTCGGTTATGGCGTCGACAAGGCCAGCAACGGGGTTCTCCAGGACACTCACTGGGCGCAAGGCGGCTTCGGGTATTTCCCCACTTACACGATCGGGAACATTTACGCGGCCGAGATCATGGCGCGGGTAGCCCGGGACATCCCTGACCTTGATGAACAGGTCTCTCGTGGTGACATGAGCGTTTTGCGCGCCTGGTTGCGCGAAAAGGTTCACAGGCACGGCAAAGTCCACCTGCCGCACAAACTGATGGAACAGGTCATCGGCCACAATCCGACGGAAGTCCCCCTGATTGACTACCTGAACGAAAAGTTCGGCGCGCTTTACGGTTGCTGAAGGGCAGGTGATCGCGTGAACAAGGCCTCCCGACGAAAGGCATGAACGACATTCGCATTTGCGGACAGCATTTCGTTTGGGCCACTTGGGACCGAAATCAACCAATACGGGCGGATACATTCCCGACCCGTTTCACGCGAACCTTGTCGAACGAAAGGACTCGCGGAACGGGGACAGACGCCGAGACCATGTGTGCGATGGATCGTTCGGTACAAAGTGCCGAGTGGAACGAAATGAATTCGAACCGCGGGTCGCAGTGGACGAGGAACACCTGAATGCGCTTGATGATGAATGAACGGGAACTTGGCGAATTCCTGCGGGAGAGATTTCCCCAGGTTGGCAACAAATATGAAATCGTGAAGTTGACCGATCGGGGGATAGATGTCCGCCTCAAGGTCCGGGAACAAGACCTGCGACCAGGGGGCACAGTTTCAGGCCCGTCGATTTTTGCCCTGGCGGACGTTTCGGTCTACCTGGCCCTGTTGTCGCGCATCGGTCCCATGGAATTGGCGGTGACAACGAACTGTTCGATCAACTTCATGAGAAAGCCGCCCAGGACTGACCTGCTGGGGCGTGCCAGAATCCTGAAGCTCGGACATTCCCTGTGCGTGTGCGAAGTGGACGTCTACGCAGACGGTGTCGACGGGATGATCGCACACGCCGTGCTGACATACTCGATTCCACGACGAAAAAAATGTGGTAATAATATACCCCACACATAAAGCATTATTTTTTCGTGTTTAATTTCCGAAAATTGACATTGACTTGATTGAACCGTTTTAGGATACAGCAGCCTTCTGGATGAACACCTGCAAGAATCAACGTGGGGTTGAGGCATGAAGACGTATTCGGCGAGACTCGTTGATGTCGACAAGAGATGGGTGCTTATTGATGCAGATGGAATCGTACTCGGGCGCCTCGCATCGATCATTGCTGCCCGCCTTCGAGGCAAACACAAACCGACATTCACTCCTTCCATGGACATGGGAGACAACGTCATTGTTATCAATGCTGACAAGGTTCAGTTGACCGGAAAGAAAAGAACAGATCGAGTTCACTTTTGGCACACCGGTTATCCGGGCGGAATCAAGAGCCGGACACCCAGTCAGATTCTTTCTGGCACGCATCCCGAACGCCTGCTCACGCAGGCAGTTCGGCGTATGCTTCCCGGAGGCCCCCTGAGTCGACGCCAGCTGACGAACTTGAGGGTGTATGCCGGCTCTGAGCACCCTCATGCTGCCCAGAAACCGAAGGTTTTGGACGTCAAGTCGATGAACCCGAAAAATACTCGGAGCGAATGACGATGAATGAATCGATCAGATCAATGGCAGACCTGAACGAAGCGGTTGCGGACGGGCCTGAAGCCCATCCGGCTGACCCAGTTGCACAACGTGAACCGGTTCGCGATCAATTCGGGCGCTCTTATGCGACGGGCAAGCGCAAGGACGCCGTGGCCCGTGTGTGGATCAAGCCCGGGTCGGGCCGGTTTGTCATCAATGGCAAGGATATCGAGACCTACTTTGCGCGTCCTGTGCTTCAAATGGTTCTTCGCCAACCGTTCGAGGTCGCCGGAATCAAGGACGAGTTTGACGTCAAGGCGACGGTAAAGGGAGGTGGTCTTTCCGGACAGGCCGGTGCCGTCAAACACGGAATCTCGAAGGCGCTCCAACTCTACGATCCGGCGCTGCGTCCTGCGCTGAAATCGGCCGGGTACCTGACGAGGGACGCCCGGGTGGTTGAACGAAAGAAGTACGGTAAGCGGAAGGCCCGCCGCAGTTTCCAGTTCTCGAAACGCTGACAGAATCGGCGCGCACGAAAAGTCTTTCTTCGGCTATACAGAATCGTTATTGGGCGCTCTGGAACGAGCCCGTTCACCTTCAATTTGCCCTGGCCTGAAGCGGGTGACGGATCGTTCGTACCAACAATCCATCGATTTATCCGCGAGTCCGTATACGGCCACCAAAGCCGGCCTTGATTCAGGAAAGAAACATGGTGAAGGCGGGCCTGGCCAGGGATCGCATCATTCGTGCGATGCCTCGATAGCGGATCGCCAAGTTCCGTTATCCGTCATGTATCTCCGCAACGTTCCTGATCCACATTCCACGTCGGCAACCGTTTTTCCAGGAACGCGCCTATGCCTTCCTCGGCGTCTGCTTCCAGCATGTTCATGACCATGACCCCAGAGGCGAACCGGTATGCCTCGGGCAGGGTCAGATCGATCTGTTGATAGAATGCTTCCTTGCCAATGCGGAGGATTGCGGGAGACTTGGATGTGATCTTTTCTGCCAACCCGTCGACTGTTTGACGCAGGTTCTGTTTCGGAACCACCTTGTTTACGAGTCCGATTACGCGTGCTTCGTCCGCGTCGATCATGTCCCCTGTCAATAGCATGTTCATCGATGCCTTGCGTCCGACATTTCGGGACAGTGCAACCATTGGAGTCGAGCAAAACAGGCCGATATTCACGCCGGGGGTGGCGAATCGAGCATCGTCGGACGCGACAGCCAGGTCGCAAGTGGCGACCAACTGACATCCCGCAGCAGTTGCAATGCCGTGCACCTCGGCGATCACGGGTTTCGGAGTGCGCGTGATCGCCATCATGAGACTGGAACAGAGGTTCATTGTTTCCTCGAAGAACATCGCGCCCCCGTCCGGGTTTTGCCGCGCCTGCGTCAATTCCCTCAGGTCATGCCCGGAACAGAATCCCGGTCCGTTAGCGGAAAGGACGATCACACGGACGTCCCGGGAGTCCCCGAGTCTGGAGACCGCCTCAATGAGCTGTCGAAGCATCGCGGTGGACAGGCTGTTGCGGCTTTCGGGTCGATTGAGCGTCAGGCGGGCGATGGAGCCGCCGTGCGATTCAAGCAAGATGTCGTTTTCCAATATTTCTTCTTTCAGTTTTGGTTGATCGACACGACTCCCTGGCGCTGGCAGCTACCCTCCATTCAGGCCGCAATCCCGATTGCCGTGGCAAAACGCCCCTGGCTGGAATCCCGGCGAAAACACGCGCCACGGCAACTCAACAAGGGCCTGCCGGTCGGGGCGTTTCACCTGTTTCCGGGACGCCTCTTCGCTGTCTTGCGGCCTGTTATCGCCAGTCCGCCGTCAATTGTGGCGTAACGACGAACGACGTCAAACACCATGACAAAGTTGACCGAGAACCGGAATTGCCTGCAATTGCAGTGGTTTTGCAACCAGGTTCATGTCTGGCCATCACCGGGGGATCCGGGCATCATTCAGGCGGCTGGCTTCCATGGTTTCATTGAATTGCCTGTTTCCCGAATCCGGATTCCTTGCCGCCGCCAACGGGTGTCATTCAGTCCGTACGGGAAACGGCTCGCCGGTTCCTGGCTCTCGAAAACACTTTACGGCATTGCCGGGAATTCAACACTTGTCTCGGGTGCGCGACGAAGAAAGGCAAGTCATCGGCGTTGCACGGGCTCTGGAGTTCCCTTAATTCGACCCGTGAACTCGTCTCCGGAGACCATGGTGTCGAAGCAACACAAAATCGCGATTCTCGGTGCGAGCGGCTATACGGGCGCCGAACTCATGCGCCTGATCGCTTCACATCCAAGCATGGAAGTCGCGGCGCTCGCCGCGGACAGGAAGGCCGGCATGGCGGTCAGCACTGTTTTTCCTCACTTGCGGCACCTTGAACTGCCCGGTCTGGCACGACTCGACCAGATTGACCTGACCGAAATCGACATCGTATTCAGTGCTTTGCCGCACAAGACCAGCCAGGACGCGGTCAGGCAGGTTGTCGAGACGGCCAGAGTGGTCGATCTTTCCGCGGACTTTCGATTGAAAGACGTGAACGAATACAGGCGATGGTACGGAGTCGAGCACGTTGCTCCTCTGCTGTTACAGGAGGCAGTTTACGGTCTGACGGAGTTCTATCGGGACGAGATTCGGGACGCGCGACTCGTTGCGGGAACCGGGTGCAATGCCGCAACCGGGCTCCTGGCCGTGTTACCGCTACTGGATGCAGGCGTCGTCGATTCCGACGAGATCGTCATCGACCTGGCGACCGGAGTGTCGGGCGCAGGAAGATCGCCCAGCGAAGCGATTTTGCACGCGGAGGTCTCTGAAGGGTATCGGCCGTACAGCGTGGCTGCGCACCGGCATATCGCCGAGTTTGAACAGGAGTTTTCGAGGTTGGCAGGAAAACCTGTCACCCCAACCTTT
>JAPOVX010000270.1:0-6097 GCA_026707935.1 Paracoccaceae bacterium | reverse complement strand
GACAAAGGTTGGGCTGACAGGTTTTCCTGCCAACCTTTGTCGCTCATCTTCTGCCGCAAAACCGGGGAATTCTTGCAACGGTTCATGTCAAGGGGAATCCCGGGCGTGTTCACCAGGCCCTCGCCGACCGCTACGCGAATGAGCCTTTCGTCATCGTGTTGCCATTCGGTGAAATTCCGGACACCCACCATGTTCGTGGTGCGAATTTCTGCCATATCGGCGTGGTTTCTGATCGGCGTGAAAATCGCGCAATCGTTCTTTCCGTCCTCGACAACCTGGTGAAGGGCGCGTCAGGCCAGGCCGTACAGAATGCCAATCTCATGCTCGGATTGCCCGAGACTGAAGGGCTGATGGCCCCGGCGCTGTTCCCCTAGTCGCGTAGCCAGGTGTCGATGCGTGGTCTCAGGAAGAAACGTCGCCTCCAGGTCATCGCGGCGGCGGTTACGCTTCTGGCGCTCGCAACAGTCTTGATCGGATATGCTGCCAGGGACGGAATCCAGTTCTTCCGCAATCCCAGCCAGATCGTCAAGAACCAGGACATTCGTGACGGCGTTCCGTTCAGGCTAGGTGGTTTGGTCGAAGAGGGAAGCCTGATAGTACATGATTTGGGCGTTCGTTTTCAGGTTACTGACGGATCGCATCGAATCCCCGTGACCTTCATGGGAATCCTTCCCGATCTCTTTCGGGAGGGACAAGGTGTGGTCGCGTTGGGAACGCTCGACTCCGGGACATTTGTGGCGACGGAGATCCTCGCGAAACACGACGAAAACTACATGCCGAAAGAGGTGATAGAGTCGCTCAGGGAAGAAGGGGTATACAGGCCTGCCAATTGAACTCGTGGAAACAGGTTCATGCCTGAGCTGGTGGATGTTCCTCGGAGCACTTTGAAGCGAGAGGGACCAGGATCGGAGAAACCGCAGACTGCGTTGCGAACATCATGAGCGTAGAGTTATCTCAATTTGCCACCTTGACTGCGCTCTTCGTTGCCTGTGCGACCGTCGTCATACCGCTCGTCGGGGCACGGTGCGGCTGGACCAGGTGGATGCGATTCGCGGCATCCGGAATGATTCTCCAATTCGTGCTGGTTGGGTTTGCCTTTGCAGGCCTGACCGCGGCTTTCGTTACGTCCGACTTTTCCGTCAGGCTGGTCGCGGACCATTCCCACTCCCTGAAGCCGCTGCTGTACAAGGTTACCGGCGTTTGGGGGAACCACGAGGGATCCTTGCTGCTCTGGGTATTGATCCTCGTCTTGTGCGGATCGCTCGTTGCACTGTTCGATCAAGGATTGCCTCTGGAGCTGAAGGCGCGGGTTCTTGCAGTTCAGTCGATGATCACGACTGCATTTCTGGCTTTTCTGATACTGACCTCAAACCCTTTCGAGCGCCTCTCCGTTCCACCGCTCGATGGCAACGATCTCAATCCCCTGTTGCAGGATCCGGGCTTGGCGTTACATCCGCCATTTCTTTATCTTGGCTACGTCGGTTTGTCCTTGACCTACAGTTTCGCCATCGCTGCGTTGATGGGTGGACGGGTTGATGCCGCCTGGGCACGGTGGGTCCGGCCCTGGACCTTGTTTGCATGGATTTGGCTGACAATCGGGATCGCCTTGGGCTCATGGTGGGCTTACTACGAACTGGGCTGGGGAGGCTGGTGGTTTTGGGATCCGGTCGAAAACGCCAGCTTTATGCCATGGCTCGCGGCAACGGCGCTGCTCCACTCTGCCATCGTGACAGAGAAACGCAACCTGTTGATGAACTGGACGATTTTGCTGGCGATCCTCGCATTTTCCTTCACTTTGATCGGAACCTTCATCGTTCGCTCGGGAGTCCTGACATCGGTTCATGCTTTTGCTGACGACCCGGGCCGGGGGGTTTTCATCCTCGCCATCCTGACAGTTGCGACGTGCGGAGGACTCGCGCTGTTCGCGTCAAGATCCGGAGCCAGTGGAGGCTCCGCCGGTTTTACTGCCATCAGCCGTGAATCCGGTCTCATCCTGAACAATCTGCTGCTCTGCGTTGCCGCGTTCGTTGTTTTCGTTGGAACGATCTGGCCGCTTGTCGCCGAACTCGTATGGGATCGTAAGCTCTCTGTCGGTCCACCGTTTTTCGATCAGGCCTTCACGCCATTCATGGTTGTCCTGGCAGCCGTTCTTCCTCTTGGCGCATCGTTGCCCTGGAAGCGGGGCAATCTCCGGATATCCATGAAAAGACTCAGGGGCGTACTCGCCTTGGCGCTATCCTTCGGATTGCTGGTTTGGGTTGTTCAAACCGGCGGTCGCATGCTGGCACCTGTCGGGGCGGCCCTTGCTGCGTGGCTGGTGTTTGGCGCAGTGCGGGAAATCCTGATTGGGGTGCGAAGCCGGGATTCCAGGCCGGTGTTTCCGTCCATGAGTCTGAACCGACTCCCTCGAAGGGTTTGGGGGAAGTCATTCGCACACGCCGGTCTCGGAATAACCGTGTTCGGAATCTCCGCGATTACGGCTTGGGAAACGACTGATATCCGTCTGGCGAAACCGAATGACACGTTTAGTGTAGCAAGTTACGAGTTTAACTTCACGAACGTCAGGCACGAAGTCGGGCCAAACTACCTATCGGTCGCAGGCGTATTTGACGTGTCGCGTTCCGGGACTCCGGTGGCATCGTTGGCGCCGGAAAAACGCACCTATCTTGTCTCCGGATCGCAGACTACCGAGGCTGCAATTGACACCGGGTTTTCCCGTGACCTCTCGCGGGTTCTCGGTGAGCGGCAGGAAGGAGGTTTCTGGGTTGTACGAACGTACGTCAAGCCGTTCGCTGTGTGGATCTGGGCAGGTGCAGCGATCATGGCGATGGGTGGCCTGTTGAGCCTTTCGGATCGAGGGATCCGTGTCGGGATTGGCCGTCAACGCGGCATCAGGAATTCCGCCGGGATTGCGGCTACCTGACGGCCTGAAGACCGGTGTGTCGAGAACAGCGGAATTATCGTCAGGGCGGGCGCCATGATTGGCTCCGGGACAGAATGACACGGCGGAACGGAAACTGGATGATCCGGTGGACGCTCGCCGTCCTGCTTCTCGGGCTGGTCGCAAGTCCGGCGATTCCGGTTGAACCCGACGAAATGCTGGAAGACGTTGAACTCGAAGCCCGTGCCCAGGAAATCTCCCGCCAACTTCGGTGCCTCGTCTGCCGAAACGAGAGCATTGACAGTTCGAACGCGGATCTCGCCGCTGATCTCAGGAAACTTGTGAGGGAAAGGCTGACCGCGGGCGATTCCGATCAGCAAGTGCTCGATTATGTCGTCGATCGGTTTGGCGAGTATGTGTTGTTGAAACCGGGAAAGGGTGGATCGAACCTCATTCTTTGGCTAGCGGGTCCGGCCGCTCTCGTCGGCGGCGGCGTACTGGCGGCAGTGATCGTGCGCAGGAACCGGAGGATGAAACCGCTTCAGTCCTTGTCTGAACAGGAAATGGACCGCTTGCGGCAACTGACCGGGGAATGAACAACGGAGGCGCCCGTCAACCGGGTTGCCTGTACGATGCAAGGCGGTAACTTGAGCAGTGCCAAATGCATTTTCCAGCGCAAGGCGCTTTCGTTGGCATCGGGAGTCGCAATTTTCTGCAGGAATTCCTCCCCTGTCCATAGACGTGTAGGGTAGAGTGATTGCGATACCTGCCAAAATGACGACGTTCTCTCGGATGCGGCTGTCCTTCGCGACCTGAGAAAATTACGCACTGGGAGAAACCGGGAATTCGCCGATGGAATACGAGACACTGTATTTTTCCGTTTTTGAAGACATCGCAACGATCACGATGCACAGGCCGAATGAAATGAACGCCCTGAACGCCCAGATGCGTGCAGAATTGCTACATGCGTTCGAGTTCGCTCAAGATGACGCGCGGGTCGTTGTTCTGACCGGCCACGGAAAGGCTTTCTGTTCGGGGCAGGATCTCGGAATGTCTGAAAACGTCGCCAGTATCGATATCGAAACCACCTTGCGTGAAGAATACGTTCCGCTGGTCAGGGCGATTTCCGATTGCACGATTCCCACGATTTCTGCCGTAAACGGCGCTGCTGCCGGGGCCGGGGCCAACTTGGCGTTATGCACGGACATCACGCTGGCCAAGGAAAGCGCATATTTCCTGCAGGCCTTCACCAGGATCGGGTTGATTCCCGATGCCGGAGGGACTTACTGGCTGCCCCGCAGGATTGGCCTGTCGCGGGCGCTCGGCGCAGCGCTGCTGTCAGAGCGGATTTCGGCTTCGGAAGCGGCCGACTGGGGCATGATCTGGCGCTGTGTACCGGACGAGGAGTTTGAAGATTCCCTGGCGGAAACCGCGCGGCATTTGGCCAGAGGCCCGACTGAAGCATACAGGCTGGCCAAGCAGGCCATCGGGCTGAGCCTGGAACAGTCGCTGGAACAGCAACTGGATATCGAGTGCCGCTTGCAGGGTCAGGCGAGCCGCACCCGTGACTTCCGGGAAGGCGTCCTGGCATTTCTTGAAAAACGGCCTCCTGAGTTTGAAGGCCGTTGAGTCAGTCTTGGATTGTCCGTGGTTGACACGTCTCTTCAGGCCATCGTGACGCGGGAATCCCCGCAATCATGGCCGATCGGATATCCGGACGTATTCCCTCGTCGACATGCCAGTGTACCGCTGCCTGGGCCGGCCGATCTTCTGCACCGGATCCGCCAGCATTTCCTTCCACTGCGCGATCCACCCGACGGTACGGCTCAGGGCGAATATCGGCGTAAACATCGAGGTCGGGAATCCCAGCGCCTCGAGGATTATGCCCGAGTAGAAATCGACATTCGGGTACAGCCTTTTCTCGACAAAGTAATCGTCCTGGAGCGCGATTCGTTCCAACTCCTTGGCGACTTTCAGGATCGGCTTGTCTTTTGTGCCGAGGTAATCCAGCACTTCGTCGGCCGATTCCTTGATGACCTGTGCCCGGGGATCGTAATTCTTGTAGACGCGATGCCCGAATCCCATCAGCCGGAACGGGTCTGACCGGTCGCGCGCACGCTTGATGTATTCAGGAATCCTGTCGACGGTGCCGATTTCCTTGAGAATCTCCAGGCACGCCTGATTGGCGCCGCCATGGGCAGGACCCCAAAGACAGGCAATTCCCGCCGCAACGCATGCAAACGGATTGGCGCCGGACGAGCCGGCAAGGCGAACGGTTGAGGTCGATGCGTTCTGCTCGTGATCGGCATGAAGCATGAAAATCCTGTCGAGAGCCCGACTCATGACTGAATTGACGCGATAATCTTCCGCCGGAACAGAAAAACACATTTGCAGGAAATTCGACGCATAGTCGTGATCATTTCGCGGGTAAACAAACGGTTGCCCGATCGAGTACTTGTATGCCATTGCCGCGATTGTCGGGATCTTGGCGATCATCCTAATCGATGCGATCTCGCGTTGCAGCGGATCGTTGACGTCGGTTGAATCGTGATAAAACGCGGAAAGGGCTCCTACGACCCCGCACGCGATGGCCATCGGATGCGCGTCTCTTCGAAATCCGCGATAGAGAAAAAGCAACTGCTCGTGCACCATCGTGTGACGGGTTACCCGGGTCTCGAAATCTTCGAGCTGCTCACGGTTGGGCAGGTCGCCATACAACAGCAGATAGCAAACCTCGAGGTAGTGGGAAGCCCGTGCAAGCTGCTCGATCGGGTATCCTCGATACAGGAGTTTTCCGTTTTCACCATCTATGAACGTGATGGATGAGTCGCACGAAGCTGTCGACGTGTATCCCGGGTCGTACGTGAAGACATTCGCATCACGGTAGAGATTTCGAATATCGATGACATCAGGCCCCAACGATGAACTGTGAACCGGAAGTTCAAAGGATTTGCCTTTGAGTGAAAGAGTTGCAGATTCGGATTTAACTTTGGTCATCAATTTCCTCGCACAGACTCAGGTGTGAATGCGGAAAGGAATCCTGTCGCCCCGCGACTCCATGTGAAGCGGCCGGATTTCAAACTATGTCCGTCGAGACACGCGGCGGCACCCCGCCATTATCACAACTCGGCCTCCTCCGACAGACCTGTCAATCGGCGGGACAAGGCAAATCCGTTCTCCGGAATATTTTCTTTTCCTGCATTGACATGACTATCG
>JAPOVX010000316.1 GCA_026707935.1 Paracoccaceae bacterium | reverse complement strand
GAACGCTCAATCAATGACAGCCAGTAAGGCCATCACCCCCTTACCGAACGCTTACGATAATGCCAACATGTCTCAATTCATCGTAATCCTCTAGAATCTCTCGACACTTCGCATCCATTGCCAATTCAAGCTCCTCGAACAATGCTGACTTGAACTGGTTGAAGGGTTCCTTGTTGTCTTCATTGCTTTCAAACACTGATTTGGGAATCCAATGACCCAGGAAACACTCGATCCCAAAATTGAGTACCAAGTTCCTGTCGTTTGGCCGCCAGGCCTGGGGATCGAAGTCGACGAAATATGACTTCGAGATGGTTGCCGCCTCCACCTGGAATCCAGCCACGTCGACTCCTGCCGCGGCCTGTTGCCTGCCCACGTCATTCAAGCGGTATCGTACTGAAAAATAAGCGGCGAGGGATGCAGACCATTTGTGCGAAAACAAACCGCGAGTCAGCAGAGCGTATTGGAAATCAGTGGTGTCGTACGGCGAGAAATCGGTCAGTTGGTCAATGGTGAGCAGATTCCCGTCGACGTCTTCATTTTCGAAAAATTCAAGAAACTCGCTGATTGTTGAAATGTCCGAGTGGACCGCCAGTGACTCGACGTTACCATGCATTGCGGTCAAACCCGGATTGGTCAGGTTGGCAGAGCCAATCGCGAGACGTCCATGTACCGGTTCATCGTCTGCATCATAGGCGGCAAGGCAGAATCCCTTGGTGTGAAACAAGCGCGCCGTTCTTACGGCGTATACCTTAAGAAGATCAGGATAGGCACGCTCCAGCTCCGAAAGTTCTGCCCGACCAATGGATATTGCGGTCCTGCGATCGACATACAGATATATCTTCACGAGCAGCTTTACTTTCGCCCGGACTGCGTCGATGAATTCACGCACGGCCTGCGGTGTGCAATAGCAGGTCGCGATGGAAAGGTAATATGAACGGCGACGGTCGCAGCCGGTCAAGGCATGCACCACCGACTGCAATTTGTTTTGCCCATTGGAACAATTCATAAACACCATTTCCGTCCTCCGGACATTCTCAACTTCTTTTCCGAGCCAGCCCGAAGGCGTGGAACGAATTCACATCGTTGCGGCGGCGGGACTTTAACGGGTGGCCTTAATGGGGTCGAGTCCGGCAGGTCAAATTTGGACATGGTGTGATACTTCCGATTTAGAGCTTGAACCTCGAGAGAGTCTGGGAACTTATTGTGAAGCTATTTTGGAATGTAGGGTCTCCATGAATGATGAAGCCTCTCGATGATTTTGGACGTGAACTGGACGCGTCCTTCTCGGTCGAAAAAAGTCGGGACGGGTTCGACCTAGTCGTTGAGTCAAGGGGCGGCTCGAACCGCAGACTGAAAGTCGGTTGGAACAGCGACTATGCGCCTGCGATGGAACAACACCTTTCTCGGATGGGCAAGCTCGGAATGACACTTCAGGGACTGCAAGTCGCCAGCACTGTCGCGATGAAACTTCCGAAGTCAGAACGTGCGGTCACTCTGGACCACTTTCCGTTTCCTATCGTGCTTTCCAAGGTTCGTAATTTCCAGGAATTGCGGTATTCGATCGGCCGGGCATCTGCGGCCTTCGGTCGATCGGAAAGTGGCTCCGGCGGCAACAGGACCAAGCGCATGCGACTTCGGGTTCATTGGCCCGCCGCTTTAGGAATCTCTGCTGAGGGGATCGAGAGGCTTCTTGGGCAAACACTCGATCCTATCCTCAACTCGGAATTGCCAACTTACGAACCTGATAAGCTTGAGGAAAACGCAAGAATTGTCATCGCGCGGATTCGTGCAGAGGCAAAGGACAAGAATGTACTGCCACCTTCCGGGCAAAAGTCCGCAGTTACAACTTCAAGTCTCATAACGAGGTTTGTGCGAGATCCAAACGTCATCGCTTGGGTGCTGCACAAAGCCTCTGGACGGTGTGAGGTCTGTGATAAGCCTGCGCCATTTTTTCGTGAAGACGGGGAACCGTATCTCGAGGTACATCACATCTGCCCACTAAGCGAAGGCGGCCCCGACACAACAGACAATACAGCAGCCTGCTGCCCAAACTGTCACCGCATGCTGCACCATGGCAAGAATCGGAACGGACTCAGGCTCAAGGCAATCACCAAAATCCCGCGATTGATCGATTACCTCGCCTCCGCGAAGAATGTCTAGAACTAAGATTGTCGAAAAGTCTTGGCAGCCCTTTTCTACAACTCAAGAAAAAAATCCAGTCAAATGCAGGAAACGTGGAGGTGACCGGACAATCCGGAATATTAGCCGGAATCAAAAGTCCATGTCGAAAAATGCGAGTTGGGAGTCCTCTGGGGTCCCGATCGAAAGCCCGCGATCCAGCAACATGTTACGTTTCTCGCAACTGGTCTCTGGAAGAAGCGAGCAGGCGTGGCACGCAGCTAGATTCAGTGAATTCAACCCCTGTCCCGAACTTTCAATGCAAAGTGGATCGGAAGAACATATTTCAGCGTTACGAAGCGCCGCCTGCACGGTAGGTGCCAGGTATTCAGGTCGACCTCGGCGCACCAAGCCACCAAGAGTTCCCTCCGAGTCGCCACTTGCCGTGTACAACAAGACTCCGGCCATGGCATCAGTTCCCTCAGCAACGTAGAGGCGCTCCTGGATACTTGAAACATCATATCCGGATTCAAACGCCAGCTGCCTGATGAGAAGGTGCGCGAGTGTATGAACGAGGATCAGTTGTGCAGACGGAAGTTCATTGTATCGGCGCATGCTCTCAGGCACCTGATCCGCGTTGGCACAGATCATCTTCATTCGTCTCTCAACACTTGTCCTTGTGGCCCAGTCATCAAGTCGCGACCTTCGCAAACGGAGAAATATGCCTTCACCGCGAACGGAAACGCCCGGAAGCCAATCAGTCTTGCCAAGCGACAAGGATGCAGTCCGACTTCGATCTGCCGCAGGCGGCAGTATACGGCTGAATCCCGTGAGCACACGTGTCTCTCGCAGTTTCGGGACCAGCGTTACCGCTTCGAAATGGCTAGCAAACCATTCTCCGTAAGTGCCCGGTTCCATGACGCGAAGATCAAAATCGTGACGCTCTTCTCGCGGAGGCCTCGGACCCGCGAAGGCGTTGTATTCCACCCGCCTGTAGGAGGTTTCATCAATTGCTGGTTGATCCTTTTGGCCGTCGACATATCGCCGTCTTACCTCTCCAAAGAAATCCTCAGGGTCGACTTGATATTCTCTGGCAAGATGATCAAGAGTGGGTCGGTGCAATTCAGGGAGCAGGGCCTCAACAAAAGATTTCGTTTTGGGGTGATCCAAAACCTGTCGCAGCTTTGTGGAATGGGGAGGAATCAGGATAGACTTGGCGATCTCGGCGAAGTACGCGTTCGACGCTCCGCGCTGGATCGTCTGCAGCTCTTGCGTGCACAGTTCATTTGACTTTGGCCCGAGCCAAGGGCGATGCCCGGAACAACTATTCCGGATGACTTCGGCAAGGCTCTTCCTGTTGAAGGCGCGGGCCAAAGTGCTCTTTTCATCGCACGTTCTGCACCGAATACTGATCCCGGACAGTCCGGGAAGGGTTGTGGAAGTGAAGTAGAGTTCCGCAGTACCGCCGGGGCAAGACGAGCCTCCGTGGACCCACGTCTCCCAAGGGAAATCGGAAATGTGCCCGGCTTCGCAGGCGACAACGAAACGAACCGGGATTAACTTCGGTCTTCGGTATTTGGTAAGATCACGACAAGTCTTCCCCTTTCCCTCCTTCAGTCGGTTCGGGTTGTCACATCGGAGCTGATTGGATCGCGCGACTGTGTTCCAGGGCACGAATTTCATCCGCCGGCATCTCGGGCAGTAATGCCAGTTGGGAAATCGTACGAAGGGCATATACGCACGGTCGGTTTGGGTTGGGGTTGGGGCGCCGAAACCTAGCCACTCGGGAGCCAGGGCGGGCGATACGAAGTACGTGATCGGTCGGCCCATACGAACAGTCAGTCGATCAGCGAGGCGACCATCCGTAACCCTGGTTGCGTCCAGAAGTTTTTCACCGTTCGGCTGTGTTGCCGGCCATGCATCCAATCCGGCCATCATGAGAGTGTCGTCCGGAAAATCGATCATGGCACCCACGCCGAACGGCACAATTCCCTGCGATGCTCTGAAATCATTCGCCATTCTGAGCGGCCTCCGGTTTCGCGTAGGTGTTCAGTACTCTTGCTGTGGAAGTGCCGTCGACATTCCTCATCGACGTGAGGATCGGCCAAGCATTATCCTGGAAGTCGGGATGAGGATTTGAACCGTACGGATACATCAACGTACTTTCCGTCGGCGTTCCGCCCATAGAGCCCCAGACAGGCGGCTTGTAATTTTTCCAGAAGTCCAACCACTCTTTCAGTTCGCGTTCAGCGTCCTCCAGCTCCTCCTCGTCAATCGATCGAACGCGCTCCAGAATGAGGTCGACCTGGTCGTTGACGGCATTGAGCTTGCGGTCAATGTCATCCGGGCCGTTCAGCCCGACACGCAATCTGGCTAATGCGATCAAGAGGCCGCGCATGCCGCGGAGTCGCGCTTCCGGAGAAAACGGGGTCACACTCGTGGGCTCAACGTACCGATAAAGGCTCTGGTGGTACCCCACGAAACGCTCGTAGTGCGAACGGTCCCTGTTCTTGGTCTGCGTGTAGACGACGACTACGAGACCTGGATGCCGGCGACCTACGCGTGAAGTCGCCTGGATATACTCCGACGTACCCTTCGGTTGACCGTTCACGACCATCAGTCCGAGACGGGGAACGTCTACTCCGACGGCTATCATGTTGGTTGCCAGCAATATGTCGACCGGCGAAGGAGCGTGGGCTCCAATCTTCCACGGCACTTCGAGCTGCCTCAGAATCCGCGGAATTTCATCGGCAGTTCTTCTGCTTGTGAGTTCTACAGGATCATAGAGCTTGCGGCGCTCAGACGGAGGGATTCCGTCGTTTCGGCAAAGCTGTTTCAGGTATTCAGGAATGTCGCCTACACACAACGTCGCGGCATGTCCAAGCTCCCGCAGAGTATTGAAATACCAGACGAGAGTGCCGTAGGGATCAGCCACCTCTGCCGCAGCTTCATCGTCGGGATCAATCCTGCAAGGAAACTGAAGAAGTGGGGAACATGCTCGAACCAGTGCAGTTTGGTGAGACGTCAGCGCGTTGCCCAAGAAACCAACATAGAGGCGGCCCGGAGCTTTCTGGTCCTCAAATGCAAAGTAGCTTTCGCCGGCGCGAGTTCCTTGCGGGGGAAACTCGAAGCAGCCCCTGGCATAGAGCGCTTCACACTGTTCGGACGCCCGCCGGATCGTGGCGGTTGAGGCTATGATCTTTGGGCGTTCGCCTCGGGAGCCGCAAAGTTCATCTATTGCAGTTTCATAAAGGCCGACAATCGTACCCAGAGGGCCTGAGATCAGATGGAGTTCGTCCTGGATGATCATGGACGGCGGAGCGAACTCGGTTCCTATCCCGAACAGGCTGCCGGTCCGGCTGTCCCATGCAATTTGTGCAAACTTGTCGACCGTACCGACAACAAGTGCGGGCGGACTCTCATAGATGTCTTCATCGATCACGATGACCGGCAACGGATCGCCCCGACCGAAACGGCATTTGGAATCCGGGCAACGAAAGACGACCGTTTTCGCGCCGGATGGGGAACGCTCGGACTTGTAGCCCTTCGTGTTTTCGACAAAGTCGCAACCGCACCAGGGACACTGCAGAACCTGAAACGGGTTTGAAGCGTGCTTTTCCCCCTGCATCTTTGATAGCGCTTTTCTCGCTTGCTCGCGCCTGTTCGGAGTCAGGCTCTGTCCGACCCAAAGGCCGATAGAGATCGGTTCGTTGCCGAGCTCTGCGTCCAGCGTTCGCTCCTTCCGAATGGCCTCCAAAGCCAGGATCATCGCAGCAGCACGCTCGAATTGTTGCGACGTCAAAAGGCGAAGGGTGTACCGCATCAGGACGGTCGTGCCGGCTCCTTCACCTCGAAGGCGACGCAGGAGAATGCCATAGGCGGCCAAACCCAGATAGGCTTCGGTCTTTCCGCCGCCCGTCGGAAACCAAATGAGCTCAACCAAGTCTCGCTCAACGTCATCCGGATCGTCGACGGAACAAAGGTTCATCAGGATGAAGCCCAACTGGAACGGTCGCCAGACCCTGTCGTGACCATCGCCTTTCTCCACGGGGTATTCGCTGCCCTGACTTCGGGCAGGGAGATTGGAGCGGTATTGCTGCATGAACATGGCCTTGTTCATGAGCCGGAAGGCCAGCATCGCCTCGGAATCTTCCTCCAGGAGATCCACTCCTCTGCGCATACGAGTTAAACACTTGCGGCACATCTCAATATTTTCAGATGCCGCTCCCGCAAGGGCCGCAGGAATTTCCTGTTTCTCCTGGTCGTTGATCCAGGCGTCGTAGTCGTAAATCAGCTTATGCAGCTTTTCCATGATGGCAGTATCGACGTTTTCCGCCCCTCCGGCGTCGAAGAGAAAGCCCATCGACGTCTCGAACGGGTCATTGGAACGGTAGGTCCTAATGCGTGGATTTATCGGCTTAAGTTCATAGCACGGGAGCGCGGCTGTGCGGACCATATCGGTTGATCCACCCTCCGAAAGCCGCTCGTCTCGGTTCCAATCGGACGCGGTGCCGTGGCCCAGAGCGAATGCACGGCGGTGACGATAGAGCAGATCCATTTGGCGTAACTCTCTGTCATCACTTTCTCCGATAGCACGGTCAATCGGAAGGAACGATGCCCTCGAATCAATCTCTTGCACCTTGAGGGCAGCCTGGAAGAAGCAGTCTTCGCACTTCGGCTTGTCGGACGCGATGCTTTCATTGACCAGCATTGCGGAGACGACAAAGGAACCGCCGTGTCCCTTTCGAACCGTCACACGCAACAACAATATTCCTCGCTCCGTTTTGACCGGGCGGGGCTTTTGAGCTCCTGTCCGGGTTACGGAGAGTTCACAATTCTTGTTGAAGGGCTCACGAGTCCAAACGCGCCTGCTACGCCCCTCTTCATTGGTCTCCTGACTACCGGAGTAGGTTGCGCCGGTGACAGCGATCCGTATCGCCGTTCCTGACCTTACCCTGAACGAGATCCCGGCAGCGGATGGGCTGAATTCATTTGCAAGGTTCAGAGGCTCGATGACTTCGGAAGCATTGGAATCGGTTTCGGGAGACTTGACGCTCGAGGCGTCCATCTCACCATCGACGGCATCAGTCAAATCGACCGCTTCCGTGGCATCTTGCTCCGAAACAGCATCCATGTCGGATACAGGAAGTTTCTGCGGGAAAAGCACGCCGGTTCCGAACTGCTGCAAGGGATCAACGTATAGTTTGGATTCGTCACCTGGAGCTGTAGGGCCGAACAACTTCGCTTCGAGGTCCTCAACCATAGCTTCCCGGAAGGTTGAATGGCTTTGCGTGAAGTCCGTCATGCGGCGATCTCCAAAGCCTTTGCGAGTTCGAGGAATTCGGGCCGGGCAATCACAAAAGCCTTGGTTTTCGCGCGTGTAAGGGCGACCATCAGGATACTCCGGGTCCATGCGGCGTCGATTGTGTCAGGAACATCGACAAGAATGACAATTTCCGCCTCGAGGCCCTTGAAGCCGGAAACTGTCGCCACAATGAACCCATCCGTGTCTTTTTCCGCCTCCAAGGGTGTCAAATGTGGCTTTCCTAAGTTTGTCGGTACCTTATCGTAGAGGCGTTCGCCCTGCTTTCTAAACGACAATAGCGCGACATCAGCCGGCTGGATGCCATCTCTGATCAATTCAATCAGAATGGCACGCAGTCTACGGGCGGAAGACGTATCGTCGGCGGCCTCATGGTACTCCACGGGAGAGGCCAGATGCCTCCGACACTTGGCTCCTTTGACACCACCGAACCTGTAAGCATCGAGGGCAATCAGTTCAGGGTTCCGGAAGTTCTCTGTGAGTTCTGTCGATACTGCGCCCGATGCACGCAGGCGGCCAAGCAGATCTCCGTCAAATCTCCCGTAAACATTTGCCTGTGCTTCGGGATCGTAGAAGATGGCCCAGCGACCTCGGTCAAATCCACCTTCCAAGACCAAACCGAGGCCATCGACGAGTTCCGGGAAAAAAATGTCTTGCGCCTCATCGATCACCAAAACATCGAACTGGGGAAGATCGTCTTCGTCCAACAAGGCCGTACAAGCCTCTTCGAACAGTCCAGGATATCCGGACTCGAAGAATTCGTTGCCATCGATCAGAGAGTTCAGACTGCGGAGCCTATCCGCAAGCCCTGCGCGCCGTATTGTCTCGTCAAAGAAACCGTGCAGGGTGGCAATGCGGAACTTGGATTTCTTGGCTCTCTCGCGCCTATCGAGAACTTCCGCAAGTGATCTGTTGTAGCACAAATGCAGTACCGATTTTCCAGCTTCCGTAAGCCGCCTCGACGCCTCGAGTGCAACCAAGGTCTTGCCTGTTCCAGGCCCTCCCGAGCAGAGCAGACGGTGATTGTAGTCCCCCAGTGTGAAATCCAGAACCCGAACTTGTTCTTGACTGAGGTTTTCGATTTCCCGGCGGCTTTCGATCAATAGTCCTCGCAGGGTAAGACCAACTTCAAAGTCCGGGCGAAGTGCCTTCGCATATCGCATGACCTTCGAATGCGACATAGGCGCGGGCACTTTCTTTCCGGTATCCCTGCGGCGAGCCGCGAAATAGTGCTCAAGCCTTTGAAAATACTTCCGAAATGACGTTTCGCGATCACGAAGATCATAGACGACATCCAGGTCCCATGCCGGGTCCCTTTCCTCGAAGACAATATTTGGAAAGGCCACACCCCATCCGACGAGGGTCTCCTTGAAGGCGGGGAGCCGCCGGATGTCATTCAGCCAATTCGCCAGGGCCCATCTCGCGCCTTCCGCTTGCTTGAATGGTCCCTCGGTAGAATTGTAGCTGCGATTCCCACCACCAATCTGCCAGACACCGTCCCGCCTTCGGACTACCCCGCCCTTGACCTCGATGCAAAACAGGCCCCGCTCCCCGAGCACCACCAAGTCGGCTTCGGCGTACTCCTTTCGGTCGTGCCGAGCTATGCCAAGCGAATGAAAGCAGAAGTAGCCATCGGTTCCTTCGGCATTGCGGATCAGCTCGAAAACAAGCTTCTCGCTCGTCGTTGCTGCCGGGCTGCAGACCGGCGGAATCATCTTGGTCATATGTCCGCCAAATCTCTTTCAAGAAATTCGGGCCGGAAGAGATCATCGTGGATGCGGTTGAGATCTGCCCGCGAGCAGGTTAATTCGCGCCCTACTGCAGCTACTGTATGAAGTTGAATTTTCTTTGACTTTCCGAGTATGGACGTTTCCAGCACCATACTGTTTGCGTCAAATTTCCCACTGAACACTTCTTGGATCAGGTATTCCGCTCCCTTTGCCCGCGCCTTATAGATTTCCGATATGGAAGAAACGATCTCTTCGGTCTTTGCAAGTAATTCCGGGTCAAGGCTCACTTCGGCGATTGCCGGAATAACCGCCGGATAGTCTCGCGGGGCGATGATTCTGCTCTCCGCCCAATTCCTGAACGTCTGCTCATGGCGACGCACACCCGCCTCTGCCAACTGCTCCAGCAACCTACGCCATACCAGCGGATTATCCCCAAGCGCGACCTTGAAGGGATTCCGCCACAAGTTCGCTGTAAGGCGGGCAGCAGAGGCATCAGCCAGAAAGAGATCTGCGAAATCATCAACGAGGTCTCGATGTTCGTCTCCGATCGTAGAAAAGATCGATCCGGGTCTCAGTGCAAATACCGGCCTCAGAAGCTCTGACTCCGCCGAAGCGTTTGCTGTCCTGCTACTCGGAAGTATGAACACGGTACCGTTCGGAGGCAAAAGGCAGTAGTGCCCGGGATCCTCGAGCAACACCGGAATGCCCAGGCACTCCTGGTCCGTTCCGGAAGTTGGACGCAGCCTGTTTGCCAGGGAGCTCAGGTCGGCTACCGGTAATTCATCTACCTCGAGAGCGTAATCGCCCTCGGGGTCGGCGCCACCGCGAGGAACTGCCGGTTTCGGCCAACGTGGTCCTTCTCTTTCCTTTGGAACACCTGCATCTATCTTTTCTGCCACTTCGAGCGTTCGCCGTTCCAAAGCCCTTTCCCGCCGCTCGGATGCCCGCAACGAGGCATCAAGCCAATCCTTCTGGAACCGCGCAAGGCAGATAGTCGTCTTTCGACCCGGAGGTGTCATCTTCAGACGCCGCATCGAGTGCGCACCGAACCAACCTGGAACGATTACATGTTCAAAGGGTGCCGCCAACAACGCGTCCTCAACCGTAACCGCCTGACCCGCCGTGTACGTTGCCTTAAGCGCTACAGATTTTGCTTCCGCCTCGTCTCGAGACCCAACCACGACCGCAAACGGAACCTCCCTTCTACCCGGATCACTCAGGATACCTTCGTTGAGAAGGTCTGGGTATGACAGGCCATCCGACTTAATGCCGGTCAGAATCGATGCAACGTCTTTTGCTGCCGCCTCGTATTGAGCAAGCATCTCGGCACCGCGCGCGAGGTTTCCCGCTCTTGAGCGAAGACTTTCGTCCAAGGGAGCGTTCGGAACCGGCATTCGACCCGCGTCAATTAACAGGCGACGCACCCCGCTTCTGAGGGATGCCAGCATCGGGTCATCATTGTCGTCACGAAAGGTAGCGTTGGCGTCCGCCAGTTCATCCAACAGGGGCAGGTCGACCGGGATCACTTTCACGTCACAAGCCCAGTGGTTCGATTGCCGAACGAGGGCCCGCGCGAGAACATCCGAGGTGGCGAATCCCCGAACACTATTGGCAATTGGGACTACATGATGATCTTCGACAAGGCAGAGGTTGCGCTCGGAGATGTCGATACGTTCAGCAAGGTCTACCGCGCCCAGAACGGGCACATCGCTAATTTCTTCAGACTTCAGAAGGTCCAGCAAGCGACCAGATTGCTTGCCGCCGTCCGTGACCACAGCCCATGATGAAATGCCTTCAGGTGGGTCAAGCAGAACATCTTTGGCAGTTTCTGCATCAGAACAAGCGAAGAACAGCGGGTGGCTGGCAAGACTGCCCAACAAGGGTTCCACCGCACCCGATTGTGTGATCCACGACGCTCCAAAAACCGATACGAAGGGCTGCCCTCTGCAATTAATGGAATGAAGGTGACTTTCCACCCTCCCCCGCGGGGCAACCAGTAGGACACCAGTGTCCGCGACTTGATATCCGCCGCTGCGCGAAAGGAAATGAAGCGTATCGGCGCGAACCTCCTTGGCCCAGATCGATACATCTGCCCCCTTACTGAGACGGACGTGCGGACCAGGTGAAGGGAACATGTATTTGGAGGCCCAGTCGTCGAGATGGAGAGTGCCCGGGCCAGCTACCCCCAGCTTTATCTTTTCTTTCCCTCCGATTTTGGATCGGCCTCTGTAGAGAACCCTCAGTCGCTTTTTGTGTCCGGCGCTCAAGAAGACCGGTTGACCATCGGGAAACCTCTCGATCTCTTCGGTCCGTTGGTCGGAATCGTTTCCTGCCATGAGACCAACGGAAATCGCCGCGAGCGTCGCATAGCTGGAAGCGTCCCTGAGCACGACTTTCCCTCCGCCACATCCGAACATTTGGTTGCAAGAACCGAGTACGTATTGGCTGTATCGGTCCAGAACCTTCCCGCCGACCATGAGAAACGGACTCGAGAGGTAGGGCCAGTCAGCCAGCATTTGCGTGAGGCGAGGAAGGGCCAGGGTGTGAGCTTCAGCCACTGCGTAAGCCCATTCGACGGCATAAAGATCGTCTAGCAGGCCAAGCAAACCTTTATCGTCAGAAACGACATCCTCGACAAGACCGATGTAATTCAAAGCCGACCTTGCTGCATCAGCTCCTTCGCCGTGCCCTTCTGCAGCCTCGAAGAGCAGGTCAAGCTTCTCATCGAAATTGGTAAGTCGCGCGAGAACAGCAAAGGCATGGATTGTCGACTTCTGAAGGTCAATCGCCCTCAGGACCGCCTCTTTTTCGAAGGACGTATCCTTCCGACCACCTGTCAGGTATGATTCAAGCTCGCCAAGTTCGGCCGCTGAGAGGCAGTCTCGTACCCAATCGCCCCCAAGCGGAAGTTCCAACCAGTCAAGCGTCTGATCAAGAATCCAGTTCAGTTCGGCAAGAATACCTGGAGAGTCCGCAGCTTTCGGGGTTTTCTGTATGAGCATCGTAAGTGCTGCGGCCGCAATAGATGCTCTTCGCGAATCCGTTGAAGCACTAAGGCGATACGCTGACGCTATCCTCAGCCAACCAAGCATCTGATGTTCGGGAACTTGCTCCAAGAACTTACGGTCACTCATGCGACGCGCAACTTCGAGCACCAGCTTCCCTTGTTCGGACGGATCGTTTTTTATTTCCTCGGCCTGCTCGGTCAGTTTGGCATTGATGGCCTGAGTTTCTGATCTCTTCGGGTATAAGAAATGCGGCATAACAAAAATTTACGGGGAGAGATCGTCGCAATACAAGGTCGGCAGTGAATTAGGTTTGAATACAAAAACAGATTCTCCATCCGCATAATAACAACAAAAAATTTGCAATTTTGGAGCGGAACTTGTGGAATCGGAATGATGTAGCAGATCGGATCGAAACAAGTCAATCAACCTGCGACACGGTTTGTATCTTGCCATTTGTGTCAGATTTGCTCGAGTCATCCACTTTCGCAAAGCCATCCTGGTCTAGAGCCAAGTCGTTTACCTACCCAATACGGCAGGCAAGCCTGGGTGTGTCCCGAATTTGAGCGTGCTACAGGCGCACACCTCTTGCAAGAAATTTTCCACCACCGGAGATTTCGGTGGTTCCTGTCAACGGGATATTTCAGACTGAGATTCCAGATGCGCATAGATTGCGCGTGCATGGTGTTCCGCGAATTTAGGAGGAAACGCATTGCCGATCAGTTTTGCGGTCGGATACCGCCCTTTCGACATGTCAAACTCGTATCGCATGGGAAAGCCTTGAAGCAGAGCTGCTTCACGCAACGTAATTGCGCGGTCCTCAGTTGGATGCAAATACCTCCCCTTTGAAGGGTTGATGCAGCCACCGGTTAAGGTAGGCGCCGGTTTGTTCCAAGCCATACGACCGTAAACATCCTTGAAGCCATTTAGTCTTTGGTGGCACGGTAGTTGATCGGTGTCCGGCAAGTCTGTGCGGCTGCCGCCGTCCTTAGGAATTCGCCGAATAAGTGACATGACATTCTCGGTCCGCCGAACGAAGTAACCATGCAAAGGATCATTCGATTCCTCCGGGAGCGGCAATTTTCGAATGGCTCCCGATACTGTGCGGCGACCGCGCACTGGACGGGCAAAGGGCGGACAATCATCGCGCGAAGCAAACAGTATCATTCGGAGGCGACGTTGCGGAACGCCGAATCTCTCGGCATTAAAAAGCTCGGCGGCGGTCGAGTATCCCAAACCCTCAAATTCGCGTCTGATGTGTTGCAGGCGATCATCGTTCAACAGAGCAGGAACGTTTTCCATCATCACCGTTTTTGGCATGAAAACTTCAATGAAGCGCCTGAACTCGTAAACGAGATCATTAAGTGGTTCATGGATATCTCGTCCGCCGTTGAGTGTGCGCAATGCCGAAAAACCCTGGCAAGGAGGACAACCAGCCATCAAATCAAGTTCTCCGGGTTTCAGACCCATCTTTTTCATCAGTTTCGCTGGATCAACTAATTTGATGTCCTCGCCCACCAAATGCGTACGCTTGTGATTCAATTTATACGTGGAAGTTGAGAGAGTATCGTTATCGATTGCTGCCAGGACCGTGAATCCCGCCCTGCGCAGCCCGAGAGACAGACCTCCGCATCCACAGAAGAGATCCAAAGCTTTGTATTTGTGCCGGTGGGCAGCCATCACACTTCGACCTCCTCCCCGCCAGAGAAATCCAGGCCAATCCGCGTGAGTGATACGCCGAGTTTTTGAGTGAGGTTCAGAGCATACTCATATCGGACTTGACTGACAACTTCGGCTTGCTGAGATTTAGCTACAAGCCGTCTTATATCCTTTTGAATGCATGTTACCTCGAAAAGAAAGTCATTGGATAACTTTCCTCGATTTTCCGCAAAGAGGAGTTGCCACCGGGGCGCCGCGGCCTTGCCTTTAGGATCGTCAAAACAAAAGACGGTTATCTTGTCGCCTATACTTAGGAATACGTACCGGTTTGAATGGATGTCTTCAGGAATCTGAGTGTCCTTAATTTTGTAAAGCTGGATCCCGATAAACGGCAGCCGGTCGCCGTACGCCCTTACATGCCTCGCTCGAATCTGCGACGGCACCATATCGCAAGCCGGAGAAAGACACATCCAGTAGTCCTCGGCCAAGGTGAACACATGCCCCGTAGTGAGATGCCAACCCGCCGGATCCGTGCTGCAAACAAAGGCGTTATGCTCAAGGATCGCTCGTTTTTTGTCTATTTCTTTTTCAAGACTTACCCGAAAGTGATCCTTACATATTGCTACAGGCTGTCCGGATGCGATTTCCGCCTGAACTAGCCGCTTAGCAAAGTCTTCCACTCTTGGCTGGATTCCTTCCAGTAGCTGACTGGAATGCCTTGATACACTTTCACGGATTCTCCAACGACGTTCATCATCTTCGGTGTCGACCAATAGACGGTAATACCAATACGCCAACGCATGGTAGTTTCGTAAGACGCGGCCTTGAACAGCGACGCCGTATTCGTCGATTTCGGCTCGAAGTTTGGTTAGAAACAAGCGAGATGGCCTTGGGTTCCAATCGACCAAGGCCTTTTGTAAATCAGAGAGTAAGTTGTCGGTGTTGTCGGTCTTTTTTGCCAACGCGACAAAAGCTGAGTCGGACTTAATCCACTTTAAACCCTCGGCAGACCATTCAAGGTCGTCAATTCGATTCCTCGAATTGTTGGTGACACGGTTCTTGAGTTCGACCTCACGGAGAAGGAATCGAAGAACAAGCTTGCGCTGCTCTGTAGACCAATCAACTTTGTCGGTCTGAATTTTGTACAGAGTATAGGGTTGCTTACTCTGGATCATTGTCCCCATAAAGTTTTTATTTTTTCGCGAATGAAAATACTGAGCGCTGCCGACCGTCTCTCGTAGCTGTCTGTCAAAGCCTTCAAACGAATCCTCTCCTTCAACAATCAAATTCTCTGCTTCGGTGATTTCAACTTTGGATAGTTGATCGCTAGAGGGAGAAATTAACCCCCATCGCACCGTGTCATAGACAATGTCCAAATCTTCGTTGGTATAAATGACCACCAGGTTAAAGTGTTTGTTGGACATCAGCGCGCGAAGTATCTCGATTGCGCGAGTGCCGTCGCTAGGTTTGCTTCGATCTAACTCGTAGTCGAGCACGAGAAGGTCACACTGATGAAGGTGCGTAACGGTGGCGACTTCCTCCTGGGCAGAAACGTTTTCCCCGTCGTGAATATCGACAAGAAGCGGCGGCGAAAACCGGCGAAATGTATCGATCAGGTTTGCGACCCGTGCCTGCCGTTTTCGCCAAGCCTTGTTGCGATAAGCGGGCGCAATAGCGCCCGAGGCGTCTACCGTCTCCAGTATTTCTCTATATGTCGGAAAATCATCGTCCACTATCAGAACGGAACGAATGGGCTGAATGAAAGCTTCCTTGATAAATTCGGCGTAATGTTCATGCGTCATCGAATTCGGCACCCTTGAAAGAAATCAGGAAATTGGCCCCGTCGAGGGGCATATTTTTAGTCGACGGCTCATACCGTATTTCATGTCCACCAGCTGTCAGATTTGCTCTGCAGAGATAGAGACCGACGCCACGCCCGCCTTGAATTTTTCGGGTAAAAAACAAACTGAAGAGACTGTCAATATCCTCTGAATCAATGCCCAAGGCAAATCCGTTCTCCGGAATATTTTCTTTTCCTGCATTGACATGACTATCG
>JAPOVX010000022.1 GCA_026707935.1 Paracoccaceae bacterium | reverse complement strand
TCCGGGACATGGCCGCCCGCGTTTCCGGGGCAGAGGTGCACGTCATTCCGGGGGCAGCGCATCTGTCGAACCTGGAAAGCCCCGATGCGTTTCTTGCAGCGGCACTGACGCGGCTGGCCTGATCGTCGCGGCGGGTGCGCTCGGGTGGAAACCGACGCGGAAGAAAAGCCTCGCGTCCGTGTTCAAATCATGCGTTGCGCGCAGTAACGAACGGATAATCCGCCTCGTTGGCCTCGCATCAGGCCATGATCGTCTCTCCCGTGTTCAGGCCGAGACCGGCTCGCCGCTGCATGTCGACATCCAGAAGCCATTCGATAACGGACGGCGTCCGTTCGATCCGTCCTTTTCCCGCAGTGCGGTGGCCAGGTCGTGTTGACGTGGATACGCGCCAAACTTCCTCAGGAGCTGGTTGGGAGGCGGCCGGGAATATGGCATGTTGTCAAAACCTACATGGCATCTCCTCGACAAGGGCCTGTCGCCAAATGAGGAGCATAACTTCCTTGGTTGCTGCGACGTTTCGGCCACCGGCACAACGCCAGGCGTAACGTGAAGAAATGTGCCGAAACCTGGTCGGGAAGCGGATTAGACAACCCGGCAATATCTGGATGCTGTAGGACGCCAAAGCCGTGTTATCCTCGCGATGCCGCAATATTGAATTGAGGGTCGGACGATTCCTTGAACTGGAAAGTTCGACGAGGAGCGGAAACCCTTTCATGAGATTGGGATTTGCCTGGGTGTCGACAAGCAATTGACAGGTACCGGGAGCCTGATGTAAGAAAAACGTCGAGCTCGGTTTCCCGACCATCGCAAGAGCTTTCCTCACGTTTTGATCAAACGTGCCGTACGTCGGCACATCATGCATGGTTCTCCGATGACCCCAGATACCGCCACTCCCAAGGAATCCCTGACGCTTTCCGATCTCAAGGCAAAAAGCCCGGCAGATCTGCTGAAAATGGCCAAGGAACTCGACCTCGAGAGCACGTCACCCATGCGCAAGGGTGAAATGATGTTCGCCATCCTCAAGGAAAAGGCGGACGATGGGGCCGAGATTTCGGGCGATGGTGTTCTCGAGGTGATGCAGGACGGATTTGGTTTCCTGCGTTCACCGGAAGCCAACTACCTTCCCGGACAGGAAGACATCTATGTCAGCCCGAGCCAGATCCGGAAATACTCC
Organism: Paracoccaceae bacterium; assembly: GCA_026707935.1. GTDB lineage: Bacteria > Pseudomonadota > Alphaproteobacteria > Rhodobacterales > Rhodobacteraceae > JAPPHA01. The sequence goes on along the minus strand of JAPOVX010000022.1, from coordinate 1,081 downwards.
CTGAGAACGGGAGACACGGTGGAAGGAGTGATCCGGGCACCGCTCGAGAACGAACGCTACTTCGGTCTGGTCAGGGTAACCTCGATCAATTTCAGCGAACCGGGAGCTTCCAGGCACAAGGTTCATTTCGACAACCTGACTCCGCTGTACCCGGATACGCGGCTGAATATGGAAATTCCGGAGTTGGACGCCAAGGACAAGTCCGCGCGGGTCATCGACCTCGTGGCACCGATCGGCAAGGGCCAGCGTTCGCTGATCGTTGCGCAACCAAGAACAGGCAAGACAGTCATACTTCAGAACATCGCTCATTCCATCGAACAAAATCACCCGGAGTGCTACCTGATCGTCCTGCTGATCGACGAAAGGCCGGAAGAAGTCACCGACATGCAGCGTTCGGTCAAGGGCGAGGTCGTTTCATCGACTTTTGACGAACCGGCCACGCGCCATGTCGCCGTATCCGAAATGGTGATCGAAAAGGCCAAGCGTCTCGTGGAACACAAGCGCGATGTGGTCATCCTGCTGGATTCCATTACCCGTCTCGGGCGTGCGTACAACACGGTTGTTCCGTCTTCGGGAAAAGTGCTGACCGGGGGCGTCGACGCCAATGCGCTGCAGCGACCGAAGAGATTCTTTGGTGCCGCGAGGAATATCGAAGAAGGCGGTTCGTTGACGATCATTGCCACGGCCCTGATCGACACCGGGTCGCGCATGGACGAGGTGATCTTCGAGGAGTTCAAGGGTACAGGCAACTCCGAGATCGTGCTGGACAGAAAAGTCGCGGACAAGCGTGTCTTCCCTTCAATCGACATTCTGAAATCCGGAACCCGGAAAGAAGACCTTCTTGTTAACAAGTCCGAGCTCACGAAAACTTTCGTGCTTCGACGAATCCTGAACCCGATGGGGACGACCGATGCGATCGAGTTCCTGCTGGACAAGCTCAGGAAGACCAGGACCAACGCGGAGTTCTTCGATTCGATGAACACCTGAGAACTGGGGTCCCCTGGCCCGCTGTTGAACACCGCACGGAAGGTCTCAGGTGCAGGACGGCAGACATGTCTGCAGACACGATCTTCGCCCTGGC
>JAPOVX010000327.1 GCA_026707935.1 Paracoccaceae bacterium | reverse complement strand
AATCGGGGTCACGATCAATGCCTTGACGACTCTGATCCAGTACTACCGGATGCCGTTGCCCATGCTGATTTCATTTCGCGGCAGTGTGGGTGAGCCGGTCGCGTGCCAGGTCGAAATGGCCGTGCACACCAAGGCGCTCCTGGCACAACTGAACATTCCGACATTTCACTTCGGCAGGCAGGCGGACGTCGACGATCTCGACGGAATCCTGGAATTCACCTTCATGTGCAACAAGCCGGTGGCGATCCTGACGGATTCATCGTTCTGGGGAGGGTATTGACATGATCCGAGCGGACGTACTTCGAGACATTGCACCAATCCTTCGCGATCATCTCGTTGTCTGCAACATCGGGATTCCCAGCCAGGAATTGCACGCGATTGATGATCAGCCGACAAATTTCTACATGCTCGGCACGATGGGACTCGCTTCTTCCATCGGGCTGGGGCTTGCACTCGCGCAACCGAAGCCTGTCATTGCAGTCGACGGCGACGGCTCGGTCCTGACCAATCTCGCAACGCTCGCAACCATCGCGAACAATGTTGCCGACAATTTCATCCTGCTGATCATCGACAACGGTTCGTACGGGTCCACCGGAGATCAGCCAACCTACGCCGGGGCACGAACCTCTCTCGCGCGTGTCGCGGATGCCTGCGGATGCGAGAATGTTGTCGAATGCCGGGCGGAAGACACCGGGAGCGCACTCGCGGACGCTCTGGAGGCAGGCAGAATGACGATCATCGTCAGCACATGTGACAGCGGGAATCTGAAGATGCCCGTGATCGCGATGGATCCGGTCGAAATCAGGTCCCGGTTCATGGCCGCGGTTTCGGGCTGACCGACGGGCTGCGCCTGACGATTGCACGATGCGCACTACGGCCGCGCCGGTCCCCGCGCACCGGTGGGCTCATTTCGGTGAATCGTTGCCCGACGAAACCGGTGTCATCCTCTGCCAGTCGATGGATGTGCCGAAGCGGCACTTGACCGGCAACCCGTTCTGCTTTTGATGTAATCCGAAAGGCCCCGACAACTGCATACCCGTCACGCATGGAATCCCCGGCACTGGATCGAACTGGGCCCGAGGGACGGTGGCTGAGTTCAGGAAGACGAGATGTCCGAGACGCGTCAGGAAGATTCACGGATAACGGCCGGGCTGCTCAGCGAGGCACTGCCCCATATCCGCCGCTACGACGGGGCGACGATCGTCATCAAGATCGGCGGTTTCGCCGCCCGGAACGATGCCCGTCTCCAAAGCCTTGCCAGGGACATCGTGCTCATGCGGCAATGCAATCTGAACCCCGTCATCGTCCACGGCGGGGGACCGATGATCAACGCCACGTTGGACCGTCTTGGAATCAAGTCGAGGTTTGTCGAAGGAAAACGGATTTCCGACAAGGAAACCGTCGAGGTCGTCGAAATGGTTCTTTCCGGCAATGTGAACAAGAACATCGTTCAGTCCATCAACACCCAGGGCGGCCGGGCTGTCGGGATTTCGGGCAAGGATGCAGATCTGATCGTATGCAAACAGGCCGACCCTGATCTCGGCCTCGTCGGCCAACCGATCGGAATCAATCCTGAACTGGTGCAAAACCTGATCGAGGGCGGATACATTCCGGTCATCGCGCCCCTCGGAACCGGGATGGATGGCGAAACCTTCAATGTCAACGGAGATACGGCGGCCGGTGCAGTGGCCGCCGGACTGCAAGCCGACCGTTTGCTGTTGCTGACCGATGTTGCAGGAGTCAAGGACCGGGATGACAAGGTCATCCCCTACCTGACACCGCAGAAAGCAAATCGTCTGATCGAGGACGGCACGATCAACGGCGGCATGATACCCAAGACAAAGACCGCCCTTGATGCTGTGAGCGAAGGTGTACGTGCGGTCGTCATCATGGATGGACGGTTGCCGAATGCCTGCCTCCTCGAGTTGTTTACCAATGAGGGTGTCGGTACGATGATCGGGAGAAGGAGCGTCGTCAGATGGAAAATGAAGTCGCTATCCGATTCGTCGTTTTCCTGATCGTGTTTCTTGTACTCGTGGCCGCCGAGTGGGCCTTGCCGCGCCGCAAACGCTCGTTGCCCCGTGCCGGACGCTGGACGACAAACATCGGTATCGTGATTCTGGATACCATCACGCTGCAACTCATCGCGATCGTCATACCGTTGCTGGCCATTGGCGCGGCCATGGACGCCTCCGCAAGGGGGTGGGGGATTTTCAACAACCTGGGCTGGCCCGCGTGGCTGGAAATCCTGATTGTCGTGGTGTTTCTGGACTTCGTCATCTGGGCGCAACACATGATCATGCACAAGATTCCCGTGCTGTGGCGTCTGCACCGGGTGCATCACGCCGACCGCGACGTCGATGTCACGACGGCGGTGCGGTTTCATCCGATCGAAATCGCCCTTTCAATGATCATCAAGATCGGCTTTGTCTACGTCCTGGGCGCGGCCGTCCTTGCCGTCGTCCTGTTCGAGATCATGCTGAACGGAATGGCAATGTTCAATCACGCCAATCTCAAGTTGTCGGCCAGGACCGACGCGATCCTCAGGCTGATCGTGGTCACCCCGGACATGCACCGTGTTCACCACTCGACCCTGCGCACCGAGCACGACACGAACTTCGGGTTTTCGCTCTCGGTGTGGGATCACCTGTTCGCCACCTACACTCCCCAGCCATCCCGCGGCCACGAAACGATGTCGCTCGGCTTGCAGTGGCAGGACGACTCCCCGGCCCGCCTGGGATGGAGCCTCATGCTCCCGTTCAAACGTGACGACAATCGCTGACATCGCCGCCGAAGTTCGAAAGCCCGGACTTGCGGTCTACGGCGTGGCTCACGACGCGAACGCCCGCGGCGACCCTTATCGGTCAGTCGTACTCCTGGGTCCCGCGACAGGGTTCTGGGATGTCTTCACGCTTTCGCCGGAATACCGCGACGGCGATCCCGATCCGCTCGACCGATGGTCGCGGCGAGTCATTTCCAGGATCGCGCAATCCGTGGAAGCAGAGCCGCTCTTTCCCTTCGGGGGACCGCCGTATCAGCCATTTCCCGGCTGGGCGCTCGAGAGCGGGCGCTGCTGGGCATCTCCGGTCGGATTGCTCGTCCATGATCACACTGGCCTGATGATTTCGTTTCGGGGCGCACTCGGTTTCGAGTTCGCCGTCGATGAGGACATTTCGTCCGCGGAGGCTGCCGGTGCCTCAGGGCGGCCGTGCAACGGATGCAGCAAACGCCCCTGCGTTTCGGCTTGCCCGGTCGGCGCGTTGTCCGAAAGCGGATATGACGTGGACCGCTGCAAGGCCTTTCTTCGAACGGCCGCCGGTCACGACTGCATGGAGCGGGGATGCGCGGTGCGGCGGTCGTGCCCGATCAGTGCCGGCGCCGGGCGCCCGTCTTCACAATCGGCTTTTCACATGAACGCTTTTCTGTAGGATCGCATCATGGGTCTGCACCGCCTCATCCTGATGCGCCATGCCAAGTCCAGCTGGGACGACGCGAGCTTGCGCGATCATGACCGCCCCTTGAGCAAGCGCGGTTACCGCTCCTGCCGGCTGATCGGGAAGCAGTTGCGCGAGGCAGCCATTCTTCCGGAAGAAGCGGTCATTTCGTCCGCGTTACGCTGCCTCGAAACCTGGCAAGGGTTGAAATCTTCCGCGCGATTGTCGATCGCGCATCGGGTGGAGCCGGATCTTTACCATGCCGGAATCACCCAGATGCTCGGGATCCTCCGTTCTTCGAGGAAACCAGTCGTCCTCATGCTCGGGCACAATCCCGGAACCGCCGTGTTTGCATCCATGATTCTGAGGGAATCGAACCGCGCGGCAACCCATTCCCAGTTCGGGCGATACCCGACGGCAGCAACTGCGGTCATCGATTTTGACATCGATTCGTGGAGCGATCTCGTGCCGGCAACGGGAGAGTTGATCGACTTCTGGATCCCGCGCGAACTCGAAGCCTGAAATCGCTTGGTCGCGGCTTCTTGCTGCAAATGCCTCGATCGTCACGCAGGCAGGTACGACACGCCGCTCAAAGCTTGTTGACTTGCCCATCACCGGGTCCAGTCCTGGCCGAACGGTCTCCGGCTCCGAAGTGTGAGCCTGAAACCGCTCGCGCGGAACCGGCGTCGGGGACTCAGGGTTGGGCCGTCAATGCCCAAGGATCTGGCTGAGGAACAGCCTGGTCCGATCCGATTGCGGGTTGCTGAAGAATTCTTCCGGTTCGTTCTGCTCGACGATCTGGCCTTCTGCCATGAAAATCACCCGGTTGGCGACCTGCCGGGCAAAGCCCATTTCGTGGGTCACGCACAGCATCGTCATCCCTTCTTCGGCCAGTTCGATCATGGTGTCGAGGACTTCCTTGATCATTTCCGGGTCGAGAGCCGAGGTCGGTTCGTCGAACAGCATGATCCGGGGGCGCATGCAGAGCGAACGGGCAATCGCGACGCGCTGCTGCTGACCGCCTGACAACTGCCCGGGATACTTGAGCGCCTGGTCGGGGATTTTTACCTTTTCCAGAAAATGCATCGCCGTTTCCTCGGCCTCTTTCAACGGAACCTTCCGGACCCAGATTGGCGCCAGCGTGCAGTTCTCAAGTATGGACAGATGAGGAAACAGGTTGAAATGCTGGAAGCACATGCCCACCTCGGACCGAATCTTGTCGATGTTCTTGAGATCCGAAGACAAGACGGTCCCTTCAACCACAATGCTTCCCTGCTGATGTTCCTCAAGTGCATTGATGCACCGAATGAGCATCGACTTGCCGGCGCCCGAAGGACCGCAGATCACGATTCTTTCGCCCCGATATACTGTCAGGTTGATGTCCCGGAGAACGTGGAAAGCGCCGAACCACTTGTTCATCCCGGAGATCTCGATGACAACCTCATCGGATACCTCCATATGGGACCGGTCAATTTCGCGTTCCGCCATCAGTTCCGACATTCTAGCTACTCCCTCCCGCTCCCTCGAGAACCAGCCGTCACTGGCCTGATTGCGGATGCCGGCTTCGCGCAGGCGCAAAACCCGAGGTGGATCTTCATCAACGATGTTCCGTGTTCAACTTGCGTTCAAGGTACATCGAGTACCGGCTCATCAAGAAGCAAAACACGAAGAACATGAAGGCGATGAAACCGTAAAGCTCCCAGACGATCCCGTTCCAGTCGACATCTGCCCGGATGTTGTTGGTCAGGCCAATGGGGTCAAGAAGGCCGATGATCGAAACGAGCGTGGTATCCTTGAACAGGCCGATGAAGTTGCCGACAATCGCCGGAATCGAGATCTTCAACGCCTGCGGCATGATGACCAGTCGCTGTGACTTCCAGTAGTCGAGACCAAGCGAGTCGGCTGCCTCGTACTGCCCTCGTGGCAACGCCGCGAGCCCGCCCCGGATGATCTCCGCCATGTAGGCCGAGGAAAACAGGGTTACCATGATGACAACCCGAAGAATGATATCGAAATTCGTCCCTGGCGGCATGAAGATGTTGAGCAGCGTGGACGCGACGAACAGGAGCGTGATCAACGGAACTCCGCGAATGAACTCGATGAATCCGACGCATAGCGACTTGAGGATCAAAAGGTTGGACTGCCTGCCAAGCGCCAGCAGGACTCCGATCGGCAGGGACAACGCGATCCCGGTTATGCCAATCGTGACAGACAGCATGAATCCGCCGAATTTCGCTGATTCCACCGGCTCCAGCCCGATCCCAAGGATGCCGTCCAGGACTTCGGAAAACGGAGCAGCCAGCCAGATCCACCAAATCACGGGAACCAGAAGAGCGGCGACTATGCCCGAAAGCTGCCCTGCAATCGTGCCGACGGCCAGAAACGCATAGTACCCGATGACAAATCCCAATGCTGCCGCGATCGGAAGCCAGACCGACCCTCCCCAGAGAAGCCAGAAACACAGGAATGGAAAGGCAGCGGAAAACCAGAGCACCTGGCGCGGAACCGCCGGAAACAGTATCGGCGCCATTCCCACCAGGAGCAGGACAAAAGCGAGATTGGCGCGCCAGTAATGCTCGGCAGGGTAGAACCCGTACAGCAATTGAAGATATCGTTCCCTGATCACCGCCCAGCAGGCGCCATCGACATGATCTCCCCAGGTCAAGTCAATGGCTTCGCGGCATTCCTTGAGCGATGTCGCCGTCCAGGATGAACGAACCATCCAGGGAAAGACCTCCCGCAGGACCAGGAAAATCAGCGCCAGGGACACGACGGTCAGGACGCTGTTCATCCATGTACCGAACAGATTCGCCCTCAGCCAGCCAAGAACACCCGTCGACGCCACCGGCGGCGCCGATTGGTCCATCAGTTCATTGCGAACAAATGACTTGCTCGCCATCTCAGCGTTCCTTGAGCTTGACGCGGTCGTTGTACCAGTTCAGCACTGCCGAAATGCCGAGGGACAGCGTCAGGTAACAGAGCATCAACAACAGGATGCACTCGAGCTCTCGCCCCGTCTGGTTCATGGTTATGCCACCCAGTGTTCCGGTAACGTCCATGTAGCCGACCGCAATCGCCAGGGACGAGTTCTTGGTGAGATTGAGGTATTGGGAAATCAGCGGCGGAATGATCACTCGGAGCGCCTGCGGAAGTATGACCAATCCCATGATTCGGGGCGGCCTGAGCCCCAGAGACGCCGCGGCTTCGGTCTGGCCTTTCGAGATCGCCAGGATTCCTCCCCGGACAATCTCGGCGACGAACGCCGCGGTATAGAGCGAAAGGGCCAACCACAACGCGATCAGCGAATTCCGCATGTGGATTCCGCCCTTGAAATTGAACCCCTTGAGCTCGGGAAAGCCGAGATGGAAGCCGAGCAAATACAGCAGCACGCCGCTCGGAACGACAACGAGGCAAGCCCGTTGCCACCAGACAACCGGGCGGACTCCCGTTTCATCCTGAATGCGGTCAGCGCGGCGCTTGACCCGGCTGGAGGCCCAAATTCCTGCGCCGAGGACGATCAGGAACGCAACAAGGTCGAGACTGACTTCGAACGCACCGAGGACGTTGACATCGCCAATGCCACGGCTGAACAACGGCTCGGGAATGTAGACCCCCCGATTTGTGATCGCGACCGAGTCGAAGAGCTGGAGGGATGCGGTCGGGTTTTCGCCCCGGAAATCCCTCGGTGCAGGCATGCTCTCGATCATGATGGCCATCACCAGAATGATCCAGAGCAGGACGGGCACGTTGCGGAACCCTTCGACGTAAACCGTCATGATTCGGGAGATCAGCCAGTTCCTGGAAAGCCTCAGAATGCCGACAAGTCCGCCGACAACCGTCGCCGTGATGCACCCGAGAACCGCGACGAGCATGGTGTTGATCAGTCCGAGAACCGACGCCCTCAAATGCGTGTTTCGGGACGTGTACTCGAGCAGGCGCTGGTTGATGTCGTAACTTGCCGGTTCCCGGAGAAACCCGAAATCAATCGGTTTTCCGAGGGCCGCGAGATTCTGAATCGTATTGCTGATAAGCCACGCTGCGAGCAGCATGAACCCGGCAAGCGCCACAACCTGTATGGTCAGTGACCGATACCGGGTATCGTAAATGAGCATGCCCAGGCGAAACTGCGTATCCATCTGAGCAGCTGTTATCGCCATGATGGTGTTCCCCTGTTCCGTATCCGGCTGCTATCTAATTGCAACCGTACTAGTTCCGGCTCGCCTGGTTCGCGCCGGATCCGGATGGAGAAAAAAGGAAGGATGCGACATGCGCACCCTTCCTTCCAATATCGTCAACGGAATGGAGGCGAGTAGATCAGACCACCATCCGTCCACTGGGCGTTGAGCCCTCTGGCCAGCCCGATCGGCGTGTTTTCCCCGATATGGCGTTCGAAGATTTCGCCGTAGTTGCCGCCGGCGGCAATCGCCCGCTGCGCCCATGCCTTGTCAAGGCCAATCATGCCGCCGAGGTCACCTTCGGTTCCCATCAGACGGTTGACTTCGGGATTGTTGGTCGGGCCTGAGCCGATTTCACCGACGTTGGCCGAAGTGATGCCAAGTTCTTCCGCGGTGATCAGGGCATTCAGGGTCCAGCGGACGATGTCAGCCCACTGATCGTCCCCGTGCCGTACGAGCGGCCCGAGCGGCTCTTTCGAGATGATCTCGGGCAGAATCACGTGATCCGCGGCATTCTCGAACGTTGCCCGAGTTGCAGCGAGACCCGATCTGTCCGTCGTGTAGACGTCGCAAGCACCGGCCAGGTACTGTTGCTGGGCTTCGGCATTGGTCTCGATCGGAACCGGTTCGTAGCTGATGTTGTTCGAGCGGAAGAAATCCGCCAGGTTCAGTTCCGTTGTCGTACCGGTCTGGATGCAGACCGTCGCACCGTCAAGTTCCTTTGCGGACGAGACACCGAGGCCCGCAGGCACCATGAAGCCTTGCCCGTCGTAGTAGTTGACACCGACGAAGGTCAGCTTGAGATCGGCATCGCGACTGAAGGTCCAGGTCGTGTTCCGTGCCAGCATGTCAACCTCGCCGGAACTGAGCGCCGTGAAACGCGTCTTTCCGGTGGTTGGTGTGAATTTCACAGCCTGCGCATCACCCAACACGCCAGCTGCAACGGCTCGGCAAACCGCGACGTCAAAACCATCCCAGTTCCCGTTGGCATCAGCGGCCGCGAAGCCGACGAGGCCGGTGGATACTCCGCACTGGAGATGGCCTTTCGCCTGGACATCTTCGAGCGTACCAGCGGTAGCCACTCCGGCGGCCATCATTGCAGCCGCCAATGCGCCAATGAATTGTTTACTTTTCATTTGTTCCCTCTTCCTTGGTTTCAACCCTTTCGGGCATTGCCCCGGACTTGCGCCCGGTAAACGGTAACCGCCAAAGCATGCCCCCGGCGATGGTATATTCACACTCCCGTCGCCCGTAGTCAAGACTTGGTACGGACAGCTACATACCAACCCAACCGCCCCGTCCCTTCAAATCTCCGGGACAGCACCCCGAGAAAAGCCGGCTGCGTCAGGCCCGCCCCGGAACTCACGAAAGCGCCACGTGCCGCTACCGAAACCGCATCGTGCACCGACGTGCCACGGAATGACGGCCAGGTGTTGTCGAAAACGGACCAAAGGATCCTGATTCGTCACGCCAAAGGCGACCGGCGCGTCGCTGGCGGACTGACCGCACCTGGTCTCGGGTCTTCCCGGTCACTTCCGAAACACGTAGATCGGACTGGTCCACGCCCGAGAGCCATCTTCCCGAGTCAGACGAATGTAGACCCGATTGTCGCCTGCGGGTCTCAAGGGAATTCTGCGCCTGAACCTGAACGATTTGTGCGGGCTGATGTTCGGGAGTCGCAACATCTTGACGAATCGCGGCAACCCGCCCGGCACATCGTAAACGATGTCATCACTGCCAATGCCCGCTATCGACAGGTCAAAGCTGACCAGCGGCGTCTCGAATCGGACCTTTCCCGATTCACTGTCGGTCAACAGGACATCGAAGCCGCTGAAGTTTCCCGTGGTCGTTGAACGCCATTCGGCGATGTTTCCCGTGCGCTCGAGAGTGTCCTTTCCGGGTTCAGGAAGTTCACGGGAACCATGTCCGTGACGTCATTGCCGATGAACTCGGCTTTCCCGTCCCGGATCACCTCTCGAAACCGCCCGCGATACGCGGTGCCTTCCCGGAGGATTCGGATTCGGTTCCCGAGATCAGATCGCTCGAACCGGGTGATGGTCTCGACCAGGTCCAAACCGTTGACGATTTCGACATTCTCGATCGGAGCGGAGGTCACGAGGGAGACATCAAGGTCCATCTCTCCCGAAGGCAGGCGAACGATGTCGCCCATCGATGCCGTCGACGCGACCGCATGATCTGCGTCATCGGCCAGGGCCGGGTCATCATGATAAACCTGACCGGGCTTGGTGAACCGCCCCGTGAGTTCAATGGCCATCCGGCCAGCCGGCCAGCCCGTGGTTCCATGGTGGCAGCGTTTTCGCATGCAATCCAGCAGGCCCGGTCGATCCAGGCCTTCCATCAGGGAACACGCCAGTCCTCCGATTGCGCCGAACATGCCGGCACCGGGATGGCTCGCCCCCGGCCGGCGCTTGTGGCCATCGGAATTGGCCACAACGCCGATGCGGTCATTGAGCCTGAATGCGTCGTGCAGGAGCCATTCGAAGCTCTTCCACGAAGAGTGAATCTCCACGGACTTTTCGAATCTCCCGTCGTGCGCAACGGCAATATCCGCACACCCACCGGCCGCCACAGTGGGCGTACATGACGACATCCCACTCCTCGTTCTCCGCCAGGGCGTCGAACAGCGCGTTGCATGCCGGAACATGCGTGCCAGCGCCATCTCGACCGTCGATCAGCGCGTACGATGAGCAGCGGATGATCCGGTCGTCGGTTGGAAAGCAGACGTTCCTGTCATCGCCAAATGACGTATTCCCGGTTCACTCGTACCCTGGCAGCGCAACGAACCTCCCAGGCTGATCAAAGCGTGCCGTCAGCGAATTCACCCTGTTCCAGAATGCGTCGGTGATCCGGAAGTCGTTCCCCTGGTGCGCGCAGGCGTCCAGGAACGCCCGATCGCGGGCAAAGGCAAGATATTGTTCCGCCGTGCCGGTACCGATCGTCTCTTCCGACTGGCCATGCAAGTCGCCCGAGTACTGGACAAGTTCCGAATCGCGGACGGACATCCGGTTGGAAAAGGTAACGACATCGCCCTTGGCATCGACCAGGCAAATCGAAACGACTCCCGGGCCGTTCGCCGTGAGACCATCGATCTCGGTGGCAAAGTCACCCGGTGACATCCGGACCTTGTCCGGCAGGCCATCGATCCCGCCGTCGGGTTCAACATCGAACAGGTTGTCGCACTGGTCCGACGGGTTGCCCCCACCTGTCCTCTGCCTTGAGCCTGGGCGAAAAGACTTCGCCGGGCCGTCGAAGCGTCGGATTCACGGCAACGTACCGTTCGGGAGGACCCGGCACGGTCAAGATCACCGGTTGCGGTGGTAATGGCTGAAAATTGAACGTGGCAATCGGGTCGACAAGGACCCTGAACTCGAACGTGTCCTCGGAAAACACCTGCAACCGCATCCCGGGGCCGCCATGATCGGTGACGCCGAGACGAACGGTGACGGTATCCCCGGACGACCTTGATCCGCAAGGTCCTGTCCCAAGGACGGACGTTTCCCTTGGTTTCCCAGCAGGACTGCAATACCGCGTCATTCGACCCTGCAACAGATCCGCAGGCTTCCTGAATCGTCGATTCCGAACATTCACGCCGTATAGGTCAGCGCGAAGGACGCGAGTGAACCGGCTGAGAAGCGGCAGTCGGGTGAAATCGACGCGGACCCGGAAAGTTCGGACGGAATCGCGAGCCGGATCACGCCACCGCGGATTGCCAGCCAGTGAGCATCGTCGCCGGGGGACTGCATGGACAAGACCTCTTCCGGATTGGCCCAGGCCTTCGGGAACCCGGGTTGATCCATACTGCCTCCGTAAAGTGATCCACAGGCGGGAATTGACGATTGCCGGGAGGACCTTGCCGCCGATGGAAGCGTGGCCGGGTCGCATCGCCATGTTACGGTCAGGTCCTTGCCGTAGCGGTCCTGGTGGTCAGGCGGCCCTGAGTTTTCGCCGGGCAGCCGAGACGATTACCAGGAGGCCCGCGAACTCGATCAGCGCCGCCAGCAGGAACGGCGCACCGGGCAAGTACAATGCTGCCTCTTCGTGTGTGAATTGCCTGAACGCCAGCGACATCATCAGCGGGCTGATGATCGTTGCGATCGCGGTGATGGCCGCCAGCACACCCTGCAGTTCTCCTTGCGCATCGTCGCTCGTCGCCCGTGACAGCAGACCCTGCAGGACCGGGTTGGAGAGCATTCCCAATGACGAAAGTGGAATCAGGACGAATACCGTCCACCCCTCGGAAACGAATCCATAGGAAAAGAACACCACGCATGTGATGCACATTCCGCCGATGACCGTCCTCCACTCGCCCAGCCGCGGCAGGACGACCCTGATGAGACCGCCCTGCACGATCACGATCGCGATGCCGACCGTGGCAAGAGAGATTCCGACCATGAACGGATCCCAGTTAAACCGTTCCTGTGTGTAATAGGACCACACGGCCGGATAGACGAAGAATGCCACCGAGTGCAGGAAGAACCCGACGAGCAACGGCGCCGCTCCGCGTACGTTTCCAACATGGCGAAGTGCTCCCAACGGGTTGGCCCGGGCCAGAGACAGGGCGCGGCGGGTCCTGTCGGTAACTGTCTCGGGCAGGATGAAATATCCGAACACGGCATTGCCGAACGCAAGCGCGCAGGCTGCATAAAACGGTGCACGCGAGCCGAATTCGCTCAGGACGCCTCCGAAGAGCGGACCAAGAATGAAACCGATCCCGAAAGCCGCCCCGATAAGCCCGAAGTTCTGGGATTTTCGATCCTGTTCCGAGACATCCGCGACATAGGCAAGTGCCGTGGCGTGGGTCGCTGCAGTGACTCCTCCGATGATGCGACCGAGAAACAGGATCCAGATCGATCCCGTCAACGCCATGATCAGATAGTCGACGCTCATGACCACGAGGGAACAGAGCAGCACCGGCCGCCGACCGTAGCAGTCGGAGAGATTCCCGAGAAAAGGTCCGAACAGGAATTGCATCACTGCAAACGAGGCAGCCAGCACCCCTCCCCACAACGCGGCTTCGCTCAGTCCTGTACCCCTGAGTTCGCGAATCAGGTCCGGCATGACCGGCATGATCAAACCGATACCCATTGAATCGATCACGACGGTGATCAGGATGAAGGCAATCGCGAATCTGTTCGGCACTCTTGTCGCAGCCCCTGGACGTTGGCCGCGAGGTCGGGTTCCTTCGCGGCATCTGAACTCTTTCGCGTGCCCAACGAGCAGGCCCGGCAGCGAAATCCGGATCCGTGACCGCCGCCAATTCATCCCGGGCTCACACGCAACGGGCGGCCCGCTATGCGTTCGATTGATGCCGGAGTCGAGAGCCTATCTCTTCCTTCTTTCCGGGATTCCGGGAGTGTTCGTTTGTCCGGTGATCGGGTATTGAAGAACATCCTGACGTTGAGGCACCTGGCATCGGAACGCGAACCCCGGCGCAGCACCCCGGATCTTCTTTCCCGATCGGGTTGAACACGGAATGCGAACGACCGACACGACAACAAGCGGGAACAAAAGGGGAATGGTAGACTCGATCGCTTGGTACAACGTCAATGCCGAAACGGTCGTGGCGCGGTATGAAGAGGTAAAGTCGGAAGCTGTCCACGACTGGTTGCAGGACCTGTTGCCCCGGAAATCGGCCTCTGTGCTTGACATAGGTGCGGGCAGCGGCCGCGATGCTGCGTGGCTGGCAGCCAATGGTCATGATGTGGTCGCGGTCGAACCGTCCGCGTCCATGCGGGCTGCAGCCGCGGCTCTGCACGGCAATCCCGCCATCAACTGGTTCGATGACCGTCTGCCGACACTGGGCGAAATTTCTCGATCCGGTCTGTCGTTCGATCTGATTCTCCTGAGCGCCGTGTGGATGCATGTGCCGGAGAGCGATCGGCCGCGCGCTTTCCGCAAGATGATCAATCTGCTCCGGCCAGGCGGTGTGGTCGCGATCACGCTCCGTCGCGGCCCGGCCGACCTCGGACGGGGTTTCTTCCCTGTTTCGCCGGAAGAAATCGAAGCACTGGCTCGCGACCATGGAGCGTTTGTCGAGAGACACACGGAGGCGATGGATCTGCTGGGCCGAGATGACGTCCGCTGGATCCAGATGGCGATCAGACTGCCCGACGACGGGACCGGAGCGCTTCCGCTGCTCCGGCACATCATCCTCAACGATGACAAGAGTTCGACCTACAAGCTCGCCCTTCTGCGCACACTGTCCCGCGTCGCAGACGGGGCCGCCGGCTTTGCCCGCCATTGTGATGACGATCATGTCGCCGTCCCTCTCGGATTGATTTCCCTGACATGGATCCGGTTGTTCAAGCCACTTCTATCGGCAGGCTTTCCGCAAAACCCTTCCAATGTCGGCCTGCGGCACCTGGGCTTCGTCAAGGAGGCTTACCGCAAGCTCGCCGACGTTTCGCATCTCGAGTTGCGCGTAGGTACGAGGTTTTCCGGTGAGCTTTCCGGTGTCCTCCACCAGGCGTTGAAGGATGCCGCCTATACCATCGAGAAGATGCCTGCCACCTATGTCACCTTCCAGGGCGGGGGACAGGTATTCCCGGTAACGAGGTTCGGCAGCCTACCGCGTCCGTCCTCGATACATCTCGATCAGGCATACCTGTACAGCTTTGGCGAAATGCTGATTCCCAGGCACCTCTGGCGAGCTCTGCAACGCTTCGGCGTTTGGATCGAGCCGGCCATCGTCGCCGAATGGAGCCGCCTCATCCGGTCCTACGCGTCACGTCGGGGCACCCGGGTTGACGACAACGTGCTGGCAGCGGCGATGACATGGGATGAGCCTGACCGGGACGTACGGCTGGCGCGTGAACGGGCGTTGGAAATGTCAGCCCACGGGAACCTGTACTGCGTATGGAGCGGCAGGCGTCTGGATCAAAAGAACCTGGATGTTGATCATTGTCTTCCATGGATAGCGTGGCCCTGCGGCGATCTCTGGAACCTGATGCCGACGCACCGGGCTGTAAACCAGCACGAAAAGAGAGCTCGCCTGCCGGGCGATCGCCTTCTGCGATCGGCGCAGGACAGGGTCCTGGACTGGTGGGGGTCAGCTTATGTGGACAGCATGCCGACAATTTCCGATCGATTCTGGCTTGAGGCAAACTCGAGCCTTCCTGCCATCCGCACCAGGAAAGGAACCCTGGGTGACATCTTCGATGCCGTATGTCTTCAGAGGATACGGCTGAAACATGACCAGCAAGTTCCCGAATGGGTAGGCGAAAAGTATTTTTGAACTTCGTGGACGACCCTGCAAGATCAGGCTTTCTCCGGGAACCAACGTGTGGGACGCAAGGCCGTTGCGGTCATCTCGTGCACGAAACGGTGCCTGGGGTTGTGACATCGCACGTTCTCCGGCCAAGCACGCACGGATGCGGCACCAGGGCGGACATGTCGAAAGCGGAGGATGCGCATGCTGTTGGCCTGACACGACCGATCTTCCCCGTTGACGCCATTCGATCCGGTTCATGAGACCGCGATGGGTCCAGGATTGCAATCGCCCCGGAATCGAACGCTTGAAGATGCGGCGACTCGCGCCGCGTACAGCAGCAAAGCCGCACGTGACTTGGCAGCCGCAAACGCGACCCTCCGTGTCCGGGACCCGGAAGTTGTCGGATTTCACAACCGCCCGGAAGATGAATGCCGGGCACATGCTTCGACGTGAATCGCGGCACCGGCTATTCAAGAGGTTACATGACCGAGCGCTTCATCGATCGCGGAAATCACCGTCTGGATGTCCTCGGACGAAATGATCAGGGGTGGAGACAGCAAGACAATGTGGCCCGAAATCCTGACCATGACGCCGCTTTCGTAGGCGCGGCGCTGCACGGCTGCTGCAAGTGAACCTTCCACCGGCGTCTTGCTGTCGCGGTCGGCGACAAGCTCGATCGCGGTCATGAGACCATGCCCACCGCGTACATCGCCAACGAGATCGTGCTTGTCTGCGAGCGCGGTCAATCCCTCGAAGAGCTCGGTTCCGCGGGCAGCGGCGTTGACCACGACGTCCTGGCGCCGTGTTTCCTCGAGGCAGGCAATCGCGGCGGCGGCGCCGACCGGATGGGCCGAATAGGTGTAACCGTGCCCGATGTTCGCCCGGCCCGACGTATCGCTTTCGAAGACATCGGCGACCTTTCCTGACACGAGCGCGGCACCGAAAGGGAAATAGCCGGAGGTAATTGCCTTCGCGATCGACATGAGATCGGGGCGAACCCCCCAGTGCCTCGCCCCGCTCCAGTCGCCCGTGCGCCCGAACCCGGTAATCACTTCGTCCGAAATCAGCAGGATTCCGTGACGTTCGCAGATTTCCCTGACGCGTGGCATGAAGGTGGGATCCGGCACGATAACGCCACCGGCACCGAGAATCGGCTCCATGATGAAGGCCGCGATCGTCTCGGCGCCCTGAAACGCGATTTCATCTTCAAGTGCACACGCACAGTTTTCCGCCAGCCGTTCGGGATCGGTTTCATTGAACGGGTTCCGGTACGTGTACGGTGAGG
>JAPOVX010000215.1 GCA_026707935.1 Paracoccaceae bacterium | reverse complement strand
AGAAGCACCTCGTCCAGGTACTTCGGCTCGTACCGGGCGTCGAGCTCCTCGGCCTCCGTAAGTGGCCGGTCGGGCACCACCCACTCACAGAACCTGGCGAACATTCCCGCAAACGGCAGGAACAGGAAGGCGATGCCCACGTTGAACAGAGTGTGGGCGTTGGCTACCTGGCGTGGAGTATCGGCGGCCAGCCGTTCCATGCCGGTCAGGTGTTCGGCTGCCGGCGAGACGGTGCGCACCAATTCGGCGAACGGCGGAATGAACCAGACGATGAGCAGCACCCCGACGATCTTGAAGGTGACGTGGGCCACGGCCACGCGGACCGCTTCCCGCGGCTTGCCGATGGCGGCCAGTCCAGCGGTGGCACAGGTGCCGATGTTGGCGCCGAGGGCAAGTGCGATACCGCCTTCCAGGGAAATCAGGCCCTGCGATGCGAGCACGATGACGATGCCCATGGTCGCCGACGACGACTGGACGAGAGCGGTGAACGCGGTCGCGATCAGGATCCCGATCAGAGGGTTGGAGACGTTCTGCATGAGGTCGATGAAGGGCTCGTAGCTTCGGAGCGGCTTCATCGCCCCGCTCATGACCGCCATGCCGAAGAAGATCAGGCCGAGACCCATGACCAGGAGTCCGTACTGCCTGATGGCCTCCTTCTTGCTCGTGAAGGCCATTAGGAATCCGGCCGCGACCAGCAGCAGCGCGTACTTCTTGACCGGAAACGCCACGATCTGCGCGGTGATCGTGGTCCCGATGTCGGCACCGAGGATCACGCCGATAGCCTGCGACAGCGTCATCAGGTTCGCGGTTACGAACCCCACCAGCATCACCGTGGTGACCGAGGACGACTGGATGATGGCGGTGACCACGGTCCCCGTGACCAGGCCCATGAGCCTGTTGGTCGTCAGCGTGCCGAGAATCTGGCGCATCCTTTCGCCGGCGACGACCTTGAGGGATTCTCCCATCTGCTCCATTCCGAACAGGAACAGGGCCAGCCCCCCGGTGAGCGGAATGAGCATCTGGGTCCAGTCGAGCCCCGCGCCTTCGGTGGCGGCGGAGCCCGGCGTCGCGAGCATCCAGAGCGCGATGCAGAGCCCCATCCCGAGCGCGACGCGCGCGCCCGTTCGTCGGCAATCTTCCAGCATGCGACCGGTCATGGCCCCAACCCCCCGGCGCCTGTCCGCAGCGGTCGATGCCCACAAGGCGCTGCCACCCTTTGAAGCCATCTCTCTCAGTACACTTTGGCCCGAGGACGTGGCGGCCGGCATCGGGGATGGTGAGGATACGTGATTGTCCAGAGGAGATTGACCGTCTTCGAGATGTCCGTATGCGCGGCCTCGGTCCGTTTAGGCCAACTTTGCAATGCATACGCCAGAAAGACCCCCGCACAGGCAGCCTGGATGGAGTTCCCGCGGTTTGGAAGCGCGAGACGCCGAAACGATGGCCCCGGCGATCTCTCGATTTCGCTCCGTACCAAGTGGACGCCAAAGAGCAGCAGCATCACCGCGCCGGTCAGGTTCAGCGCAAGGGAAATCGTGCTCATGAGTTTTCCGACACGGGTGGACCTGTCCCTTATCCGACCGTGCGGAGGGATGTCCCCACGCGGCCAACCCGTCCATCGTCGGACGCGACGATCACCTCGGTCCCCCACCGGTTCAAGGTTTCGGAAACCGGAATTGGCAAGTCTGCATCAGTCACCAGGAAGTCAACGTTTCCGGGGCGTCCCGAAATCATTGGCGCGGTCAGGGAGAACTTGGTCTGGTCGACGACGAAAACCGTTTTTCGGGTTTTACTGATGACGGCGTTGGCCACGTCCGCCTCCGAAGGGTCCTGCAGCAAAAACCCGTGTTCCATGTCGAACGCGTCGGCACTCAGTATCGCGACATCAAAAAAGAAACGATCAATGAAGCTGAGGGTTTCGCGCCCGAAAGTTCCGCACTTGTCCATCTGCAGTTCGCCGCCCGCGAAGTGCACGCGGTTGCCATTCTGTTGCATCAGGGACTTCGCGACATTCACAGAGTTGGTGACGACCTGTATTCCGGACAGCGACGCCAGCGCGGCCGCCACGAAGTTTGTCGTCGACCCAACATCGAGAAAAAGCGAATTCCCGTCCCCGACCAGCGATGCGGCTGCCTTGGCAATCCGCCGTTTTTCCCGGGATCGCTTGCCGATGCGGTGGAAAAAGCTCGGTTCTTGTACCTCTCCCGTTAGGTAAACTCCGCCGTGCACCCGGGCAACGATCCCTTTCTTCGATAGCTTCTTGACCGTCCTGCGAACAGTCTCCTCCGACACCCCCATCGCGTCCGCGAGATGGGTGGTCCGTGCTGAACCGTTAAGCCGGTGAAGGATTTCAAGGATCTCTATCGCACGATGAGTCGTATCATCTCGACCGGTGCTTTCCACCATTTCACTTTTTTTCATACATTTTCCAACACGATAAAGACGATATTGGGAAAGTCTAGTCTTTTTTTGGCCGTTTTTGTGTGAAATTCACACATAAACAGACACTGCATTCAATCTCGCCGTTTCGAAGCGCATCCGGTCGCCGGCACTGAAACACTGGCCGCGGTGACATTCGGCTTTTTTGACCATTGAATTCCCACGTGCAGGAAAGGCGCGTTTTCCTCGTTGGTGCGAACATTTTGTCGCGATGGCTTGAGAAGGTCAGACTCGATGGCGACACCGCTGGTCATGACGAGCGCACCCCCATCGACGGCCTGATGGATGAAGAGGCTCAAGGCATCAGTCCGGGTCAAACATGCTCGGCGAAAGGTGAGACCATGGTGCCGACTCCACCACTCCTGGCAGATGTAAATCGTGGCCTACAGGTTCGGCCTCGTGCGCACGGCAGGTCGTCCTTTGAAAACACGGAAGTCTTGGACGGAAATGGACTCCTCCGGCAGTTCCGCGAGAAACGGATAACCGACCGGAACATGGACAGAGCGTGCAAACGCTTCGACCTGATTCAGGGTTGGGTGCGCCGTACCGTTCTCCCGCTCCGGCAGCCTAAGGAATCATGCCTGCCGGTCCACCCCTGCGGTCCCGGCGCGCTGGTACGCCCAGCAGTGAAGTTAGGGAGTCACGGGGTCACGCCATCGCCTCAGTCATCTTTCGGTTTTTTGCAGATACGGATTTTGCCGGGCGTGAGCTCCAAAATAGACGTCGCATACCGGGGCAAGGGCGGACAATTCCTTTGAGGTCGCGTCGAGTCGATCAACAGGTGGCCGTGCGATGCCGTGATAAGGTGCGAACAACCGCGCAAACAACTGGGCCTGGTATTGGCACATCTCGCATTTTGTATTGCGTCATCGCGTCCAGGTTGAGGACCGCTTCGCATGATGGAATGTCAACATCGTCAAGTTGGCTGGCTTGTTCCTGCCAAGTGGGCAACGCAGTCTCACTCGACGCCATCATTGCAGATGTTCTGATCCCTATTGGAGATTCGTGGCCAACTGAGGATAAACGTCTTTACCGCCAGACGGCGGCGCTCGTACCTCGATCTTCGTGAAAGCATTGCAAAGTCGAGGCGATGCCAAGTTGTCGTTTCGTCATGTAGATGTGCCAGTAGATGACAATACTCCGTGATCGCGTTCGATTTCGCGGTGGAACCGTTCCGGCAGGCGCGCCCAATCGCGGGCATCGACCAGGAAGGGGATGATCGACTCCAGTACCGCCTCCTCCAAGTCCCCGATTCGGTCGAGTGAAATTTCCGTCAGGTCCGGTCCGCGCAAAACCAGGTCGAGGTCACTCCCTTTGTGGGACTTCCCGCTCACGCGGCTGCCGTAGACCCATACCTCGACTTCGGGCAAGTGCTGCCGCAGCAGCGCCTCCAGCACATGGAGGTGCTTCGAATCCAGGTGAGGCCGGTTAGTCATCATCCGCCTCTTCGATCATGGCTGCCAGTGCCTTCGCGTCAGCGACAAAGGCCGACAGCAGCTTGAGCGTGGCCTCCTCAAATATCTCGCCATAGTTGTGTGCAGTGTCGTTTCGGTTGTCGCGGTAGAAAAGCCAGCGTTCTGCCGCTTCCGGTTCCATCAACCCGTGCTTGACTGCGTGGCGGAAGAGGTCCTTGAAGGTAAGGCGGTCCGCCTGCCGATTGCTGGGGAAGTACGCGGCGAGACGTTTGCGGAGCAGCTTGCCGCTATGCTCCAGCACAAGCTCGAATTCCTTGACGCAGGCGGCGCGGCAGATGTCGTAAAAGATGTCGCCCGATACCCGGTACTTCTCGATTTCCGCCAAGGCAACCTCAAGGGTCTGGATGCAGCGGCGCAGAAACGTGGTGTCGATACTCATGGACCGCCTTCCCCGAAACCCCTCGGCACAAGATCCGCGGCGATTCCCCTGTTCACCCGCGCACAACCGATGTGCTGCGCGCGTGTTCGCCGGCCAGGAACCCTTTTGGTCCGAATGCCGTTTTCGCAACCGTGAACCTGGCGGTGTACGGCATCATCCGCTGCCCCGCCGTTTCTGGGGTTTGTCCAGGTTGCCGCGAACACTCTCGCAGACAGTGCAACGGTACTGGACATCGGATTTCTCCCGCGATTGATTTTCTCCACTATTACAAATGGCGCCGTTCCATTTTAGCAGGGTGTGGACGGATCATGGCCGGTCAGCCGACACCTGTGCTCGCTACGATTCTTTGCCGAAGCGGGTCGGCCGTTGTCGTCACCTTGCCGGAACCCGGTTTCGGTAAGGGCTCGAACCGGCCGGTCATTGTTACAGCCTCGTTCAGGAGGCTCAACTTCCGCCTGGCATGAAGTTGCCGCGCATGCGGTACCCGCGACGGGTGCAAACCGGTTGCGCCCCTTCGCCCGGACAGTGTAACTTTTCGAAAGTCAGGAAGAGGTCCGACATGCACATTCTTGTCCTCCAGCATGCGGCTTGCGAACATCCGGGTTCGTTTCGGAACTTTCTCGGGGAAGACGGACACAGCTGGGTTTCGGTTGAACTCGACGAGGGCGAACCATTACCGCCGATCGACGGATTCGATGCCCTGTGGGTGCTCGGTGGACCGATGGACGTCTGGGAAGAAGACAAGCACCCCTGGCTGGTCACGGAAAAGGAATTTATCCGTGACGCGGTCCAGGTCAGGGGGCTGCCGTTCCTCGGTCTATGCCTGGGGCATCAGTTGCTTGCCGAGGCATTGGGCGGTGCCTGCGGCAAGTCGGAAACCCCCGAGATCGGCGTGCTTGACGTTCACCTGACCGAAGACGGAATGGACAGCGCGTTCCTGGATGGTCTGCCCGAGGTTTTCAAATGCCTGCAATGGCACGGCGCCGAAGTCAGCCGCATGCCCGAGGGCGCGCGCTGCCTGGCGACCACGAAGGAATGCAAGGTTCAGGCGATGCAATGGGGTCCCCGGGCGCACTCGGTCCAGTTTCATCTTGAAATCGAGGACGACACGGTCGCGAACTGGGCGATGATTCCAGAATACGCCGGCGCGCTTCGGGATGCGCTCGGTCCGGACGGCGAGGCTCAACTCGGTGCCGCGTGTGCGGCCGAAATGCCAGGATTCCTTCGTCACGCCGAACGCGTGTACATCAATTGGCTGCAAACCGCGGCGCAAGGAACGGGACGCGGGAGATGAACCGCGAGCCGACCCGTTCGGGCTGCCGGGTTCGGGGTACCGGTTCGGGCGCCGGCCCCTGCCTGATCAAAGCGCAAATCCGGTAATTCACTTGGCATTGAGTACGAGAGCGCAGGTCGCATACTGGCTATCCAGTGCGGTTTTATTGGCAGCGGTTCTTTGGCTGCTCGGCGACGTCCTGTTGCCGTTCATCATCGGCATTGCCCTTGCCTATTTTCTGGATCCGATCGCCGACCGGCTGGAAGCGGCCGGGCTGTCCCGTGTCCTCGCGACCCTGCTGATAACCCTGGCTGCCGTCGTGGTCGTGCTGGTCCTGATTGCGGTCCTCATTCCCCTGCTGGTCGGTCAGCTTGTCGAGCTCGCCGAGGCATTGCCGGAATACCTGCGCCTGTCGCGTGAAATCGCTGCGGCCTGGTTTCCCGGTGCAATGACCGAGGGTTCCCTTCCCGGAGAGATGGTCAACTCGCTGGTTGACTTCATCAGCGGGCGGAGCGCGGAACTGGCAACACGTGTCCTTTCAGTTGCGTTCACGATATTCGATATCCTTGTGATCATGGTCGTTGCACCGGTTGTCGCGGTCTACATGCTGCTCGACTGGGACAGGATGATCTCGACAATAGACGGCTGGTTGCCACGCGATCACCGGTCCACGATCCGGTCGCTCGTTCAGGAGGTCGACGCGACCCTCGCGAGCTTCGTACGCGGACAGATCTCGGTTTGTGCAATACTCGCGGTCTTTTACGCCGTGGCGCTCATGCTGGTCGGACTCAAGTTCGGTCTCGTCATCGGAGTGATCGCAGGAGCGCTGACGTTCATTCCTTATGTCGGTGCAGTTCTTGGCGGGTTGTTGTCGATCGGGCTCGCGCTGTTCCAGTTTTGGGGATCACCGGTGCTGATCGGTGCCGTCGCCCTGATCTTTGTCGCGGGACAAGCCCTCGAGGGGAATTTCCTGACGCCCAAGCTGGTCGGAAAGGCCGTTGGCTTGCATCCGGTATGGCTCATTTTTGCATTGTCGGTCTTTGGAACCCTGTTCGGGTTTACCGGACTTCTTCTGGCGGTTCCGATCACGGCATGTATCGGGGTGTTTTCGAGATTCGGCCTGCGCCATTACCTGTCCGGACGCCTATACCGTGGCCGGTCGGACAATTCATGAGCGCGGACAGTCATTCCTTCCCTTTTGCTCATCGCGCGCGATCGTGTCTGAACAGCTGATCTTCGACCTGGTTTTGCCGGCTTCACGGGATGGCCAGGATTTTCTCGTGACTGAAGCAAACCGGAGGGCGGTTACGCGACTTGGTCGTCCCGGGTCCTGGCAAAGCGGGTGTTTTCTCATCTGCGGCCCGGAAAAGTCCGGCAAGTCGCACCTGGCGGACGCCTGGGCCCGGCACGTCGGCGCCGATGTCGTCACGGGCGTAAGCCTTGCAACCAGGCGCAACCCGGTCGGGCCTGCCGGTTCAGCGATCAGGGCGCTGTGTGTCGAGGACATCCAGGCGGTTGCAGGCCGCGCCGAGCTCGAATTCGCGCTCCTTCACGTGATGAACTTTCTCGCGGAACGGGAGGCTTCGTTGCTGTTGACTGCACGTGGTCGACCGCCGGACTGGCGACCGCTGAGCCCGGAACTCTCCAGCCGTCTCGCAGCGGTATCGCAGGCAACGATCGACGAACCTGACGACGAACTACTTCGCGGATTACTCGCCAAGTCCATCGCCGATCGGCAGCTGACCTGCTCGCCAAGCGTATTGGAATATCTTGTCCGTCGGATCGAACGGTCGTTTCTGGCCGCCGACCGGGTCGTTGAGGCGCTTGACAACGCTTCCCTGAAACGGCGGCGGCCGATTACGCGCGCGTTGGCAAGCACGGTACTCGACAAGCCTGCGCCGGATCCCCAACAACCGAATTAGGCGGAGACGATGACGTGACGCCGGCCCGGCAACTTTTGGGCGCACTTGGATATCGAGCCCCAATGGAGTATCTCGGGTCAAGGGAATGGTGAACTGCCACGGAGCGCAATGTTGGTTTCCGGACTCGCAATCCGGCGATCAGGCCAAGCGAAGCGCGCGCGCATTCATCGGGAACCCGGGCAAGTTGTCGATTGCGGCAGGAATTCGAGTCGGCAGTGGCTTGGAGGAGAATCATGGACGATGCAGGGACCATTGATTTAGACGCTCCCAAGACGCACTTGACCGGCGATGACACGCCGGTGGACAGGATCAATGGTGACTACCTGAATTCGTCACCTGGTCCGGGGTTGAAAATTGACGGGGATTTTTCGGGACCTGCCCGGTTTTTCAACCGCGAGTTGAGCTGGGTGTCGTTCAACTGGCGCGTGCTCGAAGAAGCGCGAAATCCGGACGTGCCATTGCTCGAACGGCTCCGCATGTTGTCGATTTCAGGAAGCAACCTCGACGAGTTTTTCACCGTTCGGGTGGCCGGGTTGCGGCAGCAGGTCAGCGAAGGATTTTTCAGGCCGTCACAGGACGGACTGACACCCGGTCAGCAGCTGGCCAAGATCAACGATGACGTCAAGCGCCTGATCGTCGCGCAACAGGCGTGCTGGGCAGAACTGTACGGGGAACTTCACGCGGCCGGCATCAACCTCGTGGCGCGAGGCGAATTCAGCGAACAGGACCGGCGCGTTCTCAAGAAGGAATTCGACAACAACATTTTCCCGATCCTCAGCCCGCTTGCGGTCGATCCTGCACATCCGTTCCCGTTCATCGCGAGCGGTGGATTGACACTTGCCGTGCAGTTGAAGGAGCGCCGCAAGAGGCGCCAGCTGCAGGCGCTGCTTCCGATTCCCCAGCCGCTGGACCGGTTCGTGATCCTGCCGGACGGCCCGAACGGACAAATCCGGCGCGCACTGCTCGAAGACGTCATTCTGGAGTTCATCGGGACGTTGTTCCCGGATTACGTGCTGCGGGGCCATTGCATTTTCCGTCCGTTGCGCGACAGCGACCTGGAAGTCGAGGAAGAGGCGATCGACCTCGTCCGCGAGTTCGAGACTGCGCTGAAACGCCGCAGGCGCGGCGAAGTCATCCAGTTGACGGTGTCCTCGGACGGTCCTGAACAACTCACGCAAAAGATCTTCGAAGCCCTTGCCATGGCCGAGTCCGACGTCAACGTCGTCGATGGAATCGTCGGGATTTCGGATCTCATGGGCCTGATCATCGATCATCGACGCGAACTGCTTTGGCCGTCGTTTCAGCCGCGGACCCCCGAGCGGGTGCAGGACTTCGATGGCGACATCTTTTCCGCGATTCAACAGAAGGACATGCTGCTCCATCATCCGTACGAGAGTTTCGACATTGTCGTCCGGTTCCTGCAGCAGGCGGCCCGCGACCCGAATGTGGTCGCAATCAAGCAGACACTGTACAGGACGTCGAACCAGTCACCGATCGTCGAGGCGCTGTGCGAAGCCGCCGAGAACGGAAAATCGGTGACCGCGCTAGTCGAACTGAAGGCGCGGTTCGACGAGGCGGCGAACATAAGGCAGTCGAGGCGGCTCGAGACGGCTGGCGTCATCGTCGTCTACGGTTTCCTCAATCTGAAAACACACGCGAAGATCTCGACGGTTGTCAGGCGTGAAGAAGATCGCCTCGTCACGTACACGCATTTCGGGACGGGAAACTATCACCCGATCACCGCCAAGGTGTACACGGACCTGTCGCTTTTTACCTGCGATCCCCGGCTCGGCCGCGGGGCGACCAAGATCTTCAATTACATTTCCGGCTACGCCCGGCCCGAAGGCCTCGAGCACCTGTCTGTCTCGCCTGTGTTCCTCAAGGAGTATCTGCTGGAACTAATCGAGAACGAAATCAGGGTCACGAAGGCAGGAAAGCCGGGCGCGATCTGGGCAAAGATGAACTCGATCATCGAACCGGACGTCATTGATGCCTTGTACCGGGCATCGTGCGCCGGGGTCCAGATTTCCCTGGTCATTCGCGGGATATGCGGAATTCGTCCGGGCATAGCCGGGCTCTCGGAGAACATCCGGGTCAAGTCCATCGTTGGACGGTTCCTCGAACATTCGCGCATCATGTGCTTCGGAACCGGTCACGGATTGCCCTCTCCGCGGGCGCGCGTCTTCATGTCGTCCGCGGACTGGATGGGACGGAACCTTCACTTTCGGGTCGAAACGCTGGTCGAAATCAGGAACAGCACCGTTCACGCGCAGATCATGAGCCAGATCATGGCGGCCAATTTGGCGGATCAGGCAAACAGTTGGGTCTTGCTGCCCGATGGAACATATGTCCGCCACGCCGGGGAGGATGGGGATCGAATGTTCAGTTGCCATCGGTTCTTTCTCGAGAATCCGTCACTCAGCGGCCGGGGATCTGTCGGGGCAAAGGACGTGCCGGCTTTGACCCATTCCCGCTAGGTGGTGCGTGCCTTTGCAAAGGCACCGTCCAGTCGCCAACGGTGAGCGCAGGTCTCGTTGGTGCTGATTGAAGCCGAACGCCACGGGGAGACCGGTGTCCATGAGCGGCTGAAGCGGGTTGGAGTCATTGACGTCGGGTCGAACTCGGTTCGGCTCGTTGTATTCGACGGGGCGGCCCGTTCCCCGGAATATTTCTACAACGAAAAAATCCTCTGTGGATTGGGACGCGGACTGCGGAAGACCGGGCGTCTCAATCCCGAGGGCAAGGCCCGCGCGCTGGCGGCCCTGGAAAGGTTTTCGGCCCTGGTTGGCGTGTTCGACATCAAGTCCGTGAGGACGGTCGCAACAGCGGCCGTTCGGGAGGCAACCGATGGCGTGTCGTTCTGTGGCGAAGTCAAAATGCGAACCGGCCTGGACATCATGATTGCAAGCGGTCGCGAAGAGGCACGCCTCTCCGCCCAGGGCGTTCTCCTGGGCTGGCCCGATGCGGATGGATTCGTCTGTGACATGGGTGGTGCGTCAATGGAAATTGCGGAGGTCAGGGACGGGACTGTCGGGAGAGTGGAGAGCACGCCCCTTGGGTCACTGACCATACGGGGCGACAAGGGCCGAAACGGCCGAACGGAGCATGACCTCGTTCAAAGAATCCAGGAATTGCGAAACAGGCTTCCGGGACACAACCCGAGACTGTTTCTTGTCGGGGGGTCATTCCGCGCGATCGCCAGACTTGACATGGAATATCGCGGTTATCCCCTCAAGGTCTTGCATGAATACAGGATGTCGCCGGCAGGCCTGAATACGACGCTGGCACGCATTCGATCGGGACGGCAGGAAGATCTCGCGGTTGTTCCGTCAATTTCGCCAGAGCGTCTCGAGCACGTGCCGGGAGCAGCCAGGGTCTTGTTCGTTCTGGTCGACGTATTCGAGCCCGAGGAGATCGCGATTTCCGGATACGGAATTCGCGAAGGCCTGCTTTATGAAAGCTTGCCGGAAAGCCTGCGGCGCCGGGATCCGCTGACCGAAGTCTGCAGGGCGATGGAGACGAGTTCCGCACGGTTTCCCGGGTTTGGTGAACGGCTTGCAGCCTGGGTGGGCCCGCTGTTCCCGGAAGCGGACCGCGAGCGACAGCGACTCATTCTTGCCGCGTGCCTGTTGCACGACGTGACCTGGCGCGCCCATCCGGATTATCGCGCGGAAGTGTGTTTTGACAACGCCACGCGCGCCAACCTGGGCGGCCTGGACCATACCGGCCGGATATTCATCGGCATGTCGCTCTTTCATCGCTACAGCAAGTCGATCGATCCGGGCAGGAACCGGGCCCTGTCCGAGTTCCTGGCGCCTGAAGAACGACAGGATGCGAAGACGCTTGGCAGGGCAATGCGGCTCGGTGCCCTGCTGGGAGGGGCGATGACCGACCGCATGGGAGTTCTCAGGATGGATTCAGGGCATGTCAAACTCGATTTTGGCGGGCGTGGCCACGCTATCCATGGCGAGGCCATTCAGCGCCGCCTGGATGCATTGGCGCGCGCGGTCGGGAAAGAGCCGGTCGTCGTGTTGTGAATCGTATTTCTCCTGGACGCGGGCAACTTGGGCCAATCTCAAGCAATCACAAGGTCAAAGTTTGTAAAAAAACCATTTTATTTTAATGTCTTGAAGTCAAACGTTCCCGAATGCGGGAATTGCGTTGCCCGATGAATTGCCGTAAGGCACTCGGCGAATTCGCTGATCTCTCCGGGGCGGATCACGGTCATTGTCCGACCGGGCAGAGAGACCGGCTCGAAACGAAAAGGGGAACCGCGCAATGAAGATGTCGCGATACTTCCTGCCCATTCTCAAGGAAACTCCGGCTGACGCGCAAATCGTCAGCCACAGGCTGATGCTGCGGGCAGGGATGATCCGACAGGCCAGTGCAGGGATCTATTCCTGGTTGCCTCTCGGTTACCGCGTTCTCCGGCGGATCGAACAAATCGTCCACGAGGAACAGATACGTGCCGGGCACCATCCGATGCTGATGCCCACACTGCAGTCAGCCGACTTGTGGCGCGAAAGCGGCCGGTACGACGACTACGGGGAGGAGATGCTCCGGATCACCGATCGTCACGGCCGTGACATGTTGTACGGACCGACAAACGAGGAACTCATTACCGACATTGTCCGTTCGTCGGTCCATTCGTACCGCGACCTTCCGCTGACCCTCTATCACGTTCAGTGGAAATTCCGGGACGAGATCCGCCCTCGATTCGGCGTCATGCGCGGGCGTGAGTTCCTGATGAAGGACGGGTACAATTTTGATGTGGATCACCAGTCGGCAATACACTCCTACAACCGGCACCTTGTCAGTTACCTGAAGACCTATGAGCGCATGGGATTGAAAGCGATTCCCATGAGGGCGGAAACCGGCCCCATCGGCGGGGATCACAGCCACGAGTTTCTCGTGCTGGCGGATACGGGTGAATCGGGAGTCTTTTTCGACAGGCGTATTCTTGACCTGAATCTCGGACGGCGCCAGGTTGACTATGACGACCCGGACGGATGTGCACGGATCGTTGACGAGTGGACTTCTCCCTACGCGCGGACCGATGAAACCCATGACGCGGCCCAATTTGACGCGGTTCCCGAGGACCGGCGCATGAGTTCGCGTGCGATCGAGGTCGGGCAGATTTTCTATTTTGGCACGAAATACTCCGAGCCGATGAACGCGACCGTTGTCAACGCCGAGGGAAAACAGGCTTTCCTTCACATGGGTTCGCACGGCATCGGCGTCTCGCGATTGGCTGGAGCGATCATTGAGGCCAGCCATGATGAACGGGGCATCGTCTGGCCGGATTCCGTCGCTCCGTTCGATGTTGGAATCGTCAACCTGAGGCAAGGTGACGGCGACACGGATGCGGCATCGCAACGAATATACAACCTCGCGATGTCCGCCGGCCTTGACCCGCTTTACGATGACCGGAACGAGCGGGCCGGGGCCAAGTTCGCGACCATGGACCTGATCGGACTTCCATGGCGGGTGACCGTAGGGCCGAAGGGCATCAGAAGAGGCGTGGTTGAACTCACGTCCCGCAGAACCGGGGAGACCATCGAACTGAAACCCGGCGACGCCATCAACCACATCAAGGGCTTGCCGAATGAAGAGTAGGATGCTGATCCGGTGCGTGGCGACAGGCTGATCAGTGCGTCCTGCAGAGTCGGGCGAACAGGCTGAAATCCGGGATTGTTGATTCCATGAAGAGGGATGCACGTGGTGACGAGAACCGGATTCGACCGTTTGCCGGTTTCGAATGGCTGATTGCCTGGCGATACCTGCGTGCACGCCGCAGCGACGGCGGCGTCAGTGTCATGACGTGGATATCTCTCGTGGGAATCGCGCTTGCCGTTTTTGCACTCATTGCCACGCTCGGTGTCCGGTCCGGATTTCGCACCGAGTTCACGGCGACGATTCTCGGCGCGAATGCGCATGTTACGGTATATCCGGCACGGAGGACGGCTGACAGCGGCGGAGTACGGCCGCGTTTCGAGGACCACGAAAGAATCGTCGAAGCGGTCAAGGGTGTTCCGGGTGTCGTGCGCGTTGCCCCGGTCGTCCGCGGGCAGGTGATGGCGACTGCCAACGGTGCTACGGCCGGGGTCGAAGTCTTTGGTGAAACCCCTGAAGACCTCGCGAGCCTGCCCTTGATCAGCCAACCCGATGTCAGCCGCGGGCGTATCGGTGACTTTGGTCCCGCCATCGCCGTCGGCGTCGGTATCGCGCGCAATCTCGGGCTTCGGCCGGGCAGCCGATTGACATTGATCTCACCGGACGGCGTCCAGACGGCGTTTGGAACAGCCCCGAGAATCGACAGTTTCGAGGTCGGTTATGTTTTTGGCGTCGGTCGCTACGACATTGACCGGACCCGGGTGTACGTGCCGCTCGACCAGGCCCAGGCTTTCTTCAACACGGGCTCCGGAGTCGACGAACTCGAGATCATGATCGAACACCCGGAACTGGTCGAGGAGATTACCAGGGAGATTCAGGCAGCGGC
This sequence comes from Paracoccaceae bacterium, assembly GCA_026707935.1. Taxonomy (GTDB): domain Bacteria; phylum Pseudomonadota; class Alphaproteobacteria; order Rhodobacterales; family Rhodobacteraceae; genus JAPPHA01. The sequence continues at coordinate 2,253 of JAPOVX010000215.1, read as the reverse complement.
CGGGCCTGACACGGTGCTGTGGACGTGGAAGGATTCGAGCGGAGCGTTTCTCGAGGCCCTGCGGATGGAAGACAACATCATGTTCATCATCCTGTCGATGTTGGTCCTTATCGCTGTCATGAACATAGTATCGGGACTCGTAATGCTCGTGAAAAACAAGGGCCGGGACATTGCGATTCTCCGCACGATAGGCCTGACGGAAGCATCTGTCCTGCGGGTGTTCCTGATCTGCGGAACTACCATCGGCATCGCCGGAACCGTCCTCGGTGTCATATTTGGTTGCCTGTTCGTGATCTACATCGACCCGGTCTTCGAGGCGGTCAACTACGTTGCGGGCGGAGGAGTCTGGGACCCGTCAGTTCGTTTCCTCAGTCGATTGCCGGCCCGGCTGGAGTTGGCGGATGTCTTGAGCGCAGTTGCGCTTTCAGTCGGGTTATCGTTCGTCGTGACCTATTTTCCCGCCCGGCGTGCGGCCAGAATGGATCCTGTCGAGGCGCTTCGATATGAGTGAATCACGGGATGGCGGTGACGTTCTCCGATTGGAATCGGTGACCAGGTCCTATCGAAAGGGGCACGTCGGAGAGGTCAGTGTGCTGGCGGGAGTAGACCTCGCCATCCGGAGGGGCGAAGTCGTCGGGCTCGTCGCGCCCTCGGGAACAGGAAAATCGACCCTTCTTCACATCGCCGGTTTGCTGGACTCTCCGGACGAAGGGCAGGTGGTGATCAACGGAACAGATTTCGCATCGGCACCCGACGGTCTCCGCACGCGCGTCAGGCGTCGTGAGGTCGGTTTCGTCTACCAATTCCACCATCTCTTGCCGGAGTTCTCTGCGGTCGAAAACGTCGTCCTGCCACAGCTTGCCGCGGGCACGGACCGGAAACGTGCCGATGCCTGGGCGTTGGAACTGCTGGAGCGAACGGGCCTCGAACGACGTGCAACGCACCGGCCGTCCGAGCTTTCGGGAGGCGAACAACAACGAGTCGCGTTCTGTCGCGCGCTGGCCAACCGGCCCGATCTGCTGCTCGCCGATGAACCCACGGGAAACCTGGATTCGGGATCATCCGAGGCCGTGTTCACGGTCATGATGGAACTCGTACGCGAGAGACAGCTGTCCGCTCTGATCGCCACCCATGATCGGGGCCTAGCGGTCCGGCTTGATCGCTCGATCAGCCTTGACGAAGGTCGTCTGGTCAATCTCGACCGGGCAAACCGGGCGTGATCAGCGCGTGCAGGACTTCCTGAGGCTGTCCCAGTCTGCCATGTCGACAATCGGGCCGGTTCCGCTGCCCTGCGCTCCGGTCTCCTCTGCCTCGGCAAGAGCTTCGCCAAGAGGACTTTCAAGCCCGATCGCTTCGGCAAGAGGATAGCTGGAAAGCCTGGCATTGGAGAATAGTGCCAAGAGATGCTCGAGGTTCTGAGGCGAAGGTACTTGCGCAAGGACTACGGGCACGAAATCCTGCAAGACCCCGGTCGGGATATCCCTTCCGAGCAGGAATGCCATCGTGTGCCAGGGTCCTGCGAAGCGGATCAGATCCCTGAACAGGTGGCGGTCGCGACCGGCGGCAAATTCCATCAGGACAAAGCTGGCGGCCAGTTCAGGATCACCGTCCGGGTCGAGAAGGGAATAGTCGAGGAGAACCTGCCCACCGGGCAAGTGTACGCTCTGGCTTTCACCAAGTTCGACGAAACTGACCTTGACGCTGGTGTCGAGGGCGATCGCGTTCATCAGCCTGGCGAGCACGGCCGTTGCGGCCTGCAGGTCGCATTCGGGTCCGCTGACCGTGGCGATTTCCGCAAGTAGCGATTCATCAATTGCCTGGAGTCGAACATTGGGCGTGACCTGGACTGCTTGTTCCTCGAGGGCATTCGGTAACAGGGTCATGCCGAGATATGCTCCGGTCGCAATGATTGCGGCGACACACACGAACATGAGCTTCTGCCGAACCCGCGATATCCTCAGCGGTTTGTGGCTGATGGAGTGGAATACATCGATCGCTTCGATCATGTGCGGATCGGCAATTTCGATCGTCTCGGATTCGGTGGCCCCGGGTGAGTAGACGGCTGGAAACTGGCCAGGGTTCAACCTGTTGATCGCGTGAAGGTCCCAATGGGCGAGAACATTGTCGTTCAGGTCCTTGACCAGCAGCGCAGTACGGCCGAGAGACACGACGACCTCACGGCGCTGAGCGTCCGGAGACTCTCTCCACAACTCCAAACTCTCGAGTTGGTCATACTGGTTTAGTGCTGTAACC
>JAPOVX010000122.1 GCA_026707935.1 Paracoccaceae bacterium | reverse complement strand
TCACTCCGACTTCGGCCTCGTGGATGACTGCGGTCGAGGGTTTCTTTTCCAAGCTCTCGCGGCAGAGACTCAAACACGCAATCTTCAACTCGCTCGACGAGTGCATCGCGGCGATTGAGGGCTGCATCGAGCATCACAACGCCAATGACGCCCGGCCGTTTCGCTGGAGCAAGGCGCCCGAAGATCTCGTGGAGGCATGGAAGAAGGGCCACCAGAAGCTGCAGGAATCGGCATCGTGAAAAAGAATCAAAACACTAGAAGGAATGCAGAGCAGCTGACGCCAGCTTTCTCAAGGCATCCGGAATTCGGAAGGTGAAACCCTATCAGCCCAACATCAGGTTCGATCTGAAGGCCCTTTCTATCCGTCCCACATCACCTGGTGCGACTTCGGCTGCTTCGGCATACTTGGCCCAATCCAGGATTGAAGTGCTCACTTCTTCCAATATCTCCACTGCTTTGCGCCGTTTTAGGCCAGCGGAGGCGGCGAACTGAAGGAGGTCTTCACGAACAAAACCATTGCGGCGGCCGGCAAGACTCATCTGGTGATCGCGGGTCCATGGGACACTTGGATTATAGGCATAGGCCAGGTCATAAGCCGGGGACAGAGCCCATTGTCCGGATCGGTCCATCAAGAAGGAGATATTCTTGACGTGGTCATCCTGGTTGCGCGCCATGACGTTGAAGAGTGCCCGGCGAAACTGTTCTTCAACCGCAGGCATCCCAAGGCCCAGTTCCCGAATCGTCATGACGGCCTGTTCGTAGGAGTACGCCGATGGGTCGTTGAAGTCGAAGTGCTGCATTGCCCCGAGTGACTGCATGTGGATCTTGCGACCGAGATCGTCCCGATCGAAACGTTTCGTCATGAAGTGACTGCGGCCGCCCTCACAGTGGAGCCTGCACTCCGACATGGTTATGCCGGCCGCCTGCGCCATGCTGGCGTACGCGAATTCGATTCTGCCGAATCCTTGAGGATCGGCCAGGTCCCTGTCCCTGTTGTCCGAAACGCCGTCGAATTTCAGCAGCCAGTGCTCGAAGCCCTCGTCGGCCTCCAGTTGGCCCGATCGGAATTCGCCGGTCCTCGGGTTCCAGGCAATCACGGCTTTTGCCCGTGCGCCGCCTGCCGACGTACCAACGCTGAGAATGTCCTCAAGAGCATCGGTATCGTTGTCGCCGTCCAGATGCCCGGCTACGTTTGCGCGTTCGTCAAGCACCCGGTTTGCCAGGTCGACCAATCGCGCGACTTCCAGTTCTTTCGCTCTTGTCCGTCGTCGAATTGCGGGCTTGAACTCAAGGGCGCCAATTCCGCGGCGGCCGATGTAGCAGAGCCTGTCGACCGGGTTGAAGGCGTCCGGGCTCTTTCCGGTTTCTGCCAGCCACACGTCAATGAGCCGGTTGCCGAACCTGTCTGGAAGGGCATCTGCGAGCATCCCCGGCAATCCTCTGAAGGTTTCCCTGTTGAGAGCCGGGAATTCATAGGGTGTTTCTCGGACGGGCATTGTCAAAGGTGCAACCTCGATGTCGGCTCCGACGAAATCCGGGTCGTACTGGAAGACCCCAAGGGCGCGCGTCGCATCCCAGGACACCGCCCCGATGCGTCGGCCCCAAAGCATGACGTTGGCATCAGTCATCCGGGCCGTCACCCCAAGTCCAGTTAGGGTCGCAGTCATCCCGTGGTCGCGGACGTGCACGGCGCCGTTGGGCTCCGGCCCGCGAGACGCGCTCGATCGGGCGGATTTGGCTGGTGGGTAGCGCGCCGAGGATGGCATCGCCCAAGTTCAGGGCCAAGGCAACCCGCAGGAATGTGTCGAGCGTCGATGGTTCGCCGGCCTCGAGACGCCGCAAGGTGCGGAGACCGATCCCCGAATCTCTTGCGAGCATGGATTGCGTAACGTTGCGGGACAGCCGCAATTGAGCGAGACGGTATCCGATCTCGGTTTCCATCTGTCGGGACGTCTTCATGTTTCCCTCAAACTGCAGTATCTGGCCTTTTATAGCAACAAAAAGCGTATATTAGGTCGCATATGGCTTATAATGAGGATTTTGTCAATCAGCAACAAAAGACCGCTAAAAACGCTTATCCCTCACAAAGGGTCACAAGTAGCCTATTAGGCGAGCCTGAACACAGTTTCAAGGATAACGCTACCGCGAGCGCACACTCCAACCAAACGAGTGAATCTGGCAGGAGTGCGCCAGGGGGGGGCTAGCGTTGCGGGCGAGGCGCCTTATGGGGATGTCAAGTCCAGTTCAAAACTGACCCAGGATTCGCGTTCAAAATTGACCCACCCT
>JAPOVX010000295.1 GCA_026707935.1 Paracoccaceae bacterium | reverse complement strand
GAACGAATGTTGCCGACATCCAGGTCTTTCTGAGGGCGTGACAACCCGACTGGCAGAGAGAATTGCCCGGATGCCATGAACGGCGGCATCCCCGTATACCGCAGGGTCAACCGAGAGCAGCTTGCGTGGCGTGACGCCGCCGCAAGGCGAATGCGCAACAATGTCGGAAAACGCGCCACCCCGGTCGATCCGGGAATCCCGCCTTTCGTGGCCGTTTGCCCTCGTCGCCATTCCCCGGCCCATTCGGAAACCTCGAAAAGTCCGGTCGCTGCGACTTGCCCGGACTCCCGGGCGCAGGTAGCGCCGACACCAGGTTCCGAATCGGCAAGACTCCGGTCCCGGTCACCTTGGCGGATGCCGGCTGGCCTTGCATCGAGGCCGCGGCGGTTTGCCACTCCCCGAAAACGATATCCGCATCGGGGTGGTATTTGGCATCGCCTTTACTGAAGCGGCGCCAATCCTCGAGCCACCAGGGCAAATCGACCGCGCACATGGCTGACCCGCTACACGACATCAGCATGCTTCGGTCAGCGACGGGCACCCCCGGCGCTGATGCCGATCGCGGCAAGAATGATCAATCCGGTGGTCAGGTCGCGGTAGAAGGGATCGGCATTGAGGATGTTGAAACCATTGTTGATGAGCGCCAGCAGGAAGACCCCGGCAAGGCTGCGCCAAACGGCGCCCCGCCCGCCGTAGATGCTGGTCCCCCCGAGGATCACCGCGGCGATGGCCTGGAGTTCCATCCCGATTCCCGCCGATGCCTGCCCGAGGGAAATCCGCGATGCGGCGATGGCCGAGGCCAATCCGGCGGCCAGTCCCGCGATGGCAAAGGTGGCGATCTTGATCTGGTGGGTCCGGATGCCCGAGAGGATGGCCGCCTCCTCGTTGCCGCCGACGGAGAACACCCGCCGACCAAATGTCGTACGGGTGAGGGCAAAGCTCAGGGTCACCGCGAAGATGGCCATGATCCAGACGGCGATAAAGACGCCGCCGATCTTGCCACGGCCAAGCCAGGTGAATTCGTCCATGCGTACCGGAATCAGCCGTCCGTCGGAGAGGACAATGGCGACACCCCTGAAGATCAGGCTGGTGGCGATGGTGGCGAGAAAGGAATGCACGTTGAGAAGAGTGATGGCGAACCCGTTTATGACCCCGAGGCCGAGACCGATGACAGGCGCCATGAAAAGGCCAAGAAATGGATCGACGTGGAGCGCGATATAGGCACAGGAGACGGCACCCATGGCGAAGATCGCCCCCACCGACAGGTCGAACCCGCCAGCGATGATGACCAGCGTCATCGCCGAAGCCATGATCGCCAGTGGCGCGTTCTGATTGAGAATATTCAGGAGATTGCGGAACGTCAGGAAGCTGTCGGAGAGAATGCTGAGGGCCCCCATCAGGAGCACGATCAGGATCAGGACCGCGTAGCTCTGGAGGAATCGCTGAACACCGTGCCAGCTCATGCCATCACCTGCACCGTTTCGTCCGTCCCCGACCCGGTCCGCGCACCCGCGTCCGGGCCGGAGTCCGATTCCGCCTGGTGACGGAAAAGGGCCGACAGGACTGTCGCCTCGCTGTGCGCCTCCGGATCAATTTCCTCGACCGTCCGTCCGCGGTCAATCAGGTAGGCCCGGTGCGCGAGGCCAAGGACTTCACTGATTTCACTCGAGATCACCAGGATGGCCGTTCCGCGCACGGCCAGTTCCGCGATGGCCTGGTGAATGCGCTCCCGGGCACCCACGTCCACGCCGCGGCTCGGTTCGTCCAGAATGACGAGTCCCGGATTTTCCGCCAGCCACTTGCTGAACAGGACCTTCTGCTGGTTGCCCCCCGAAAACCGGGACACATCCCCTTCCGGATCGGCCGGGCGGACACGAAAATACTCGATCAGTTCCCGGGCCCGTGACAGTTCCTTCCCCGACCGAACCATTCCGGTGCGGGAAAACCGGGTCAGGTGCGGCAGGGTGATGTTTGCCCGCACCCGCATCGCCATGACCAGCCCCTGCCTGCGGCGGTCCTCAGGGACCATCACCAGCCCCCGTCTCACGGATTCCGCCAACGTCCGGCGGGAATAAGGCCGTCCGTTGAGCGTGACATCCCCGGCATTTGCCGGGTCGGCGCCAATGATCGCCCTGGCGATCTCGCTACGGCCGCTGCCGACGAGACCGATCAACCCGACGATCTCGCCCTTTCCCACGGTAAGCGACGCCCCCCTGACACCTGCGTCGTTCCGGAGACCGGACACGTCGAGGACCGTTTCCGACACGACGGGCCGGCCTTTCTCGGGA
>JAPOVX010000318.1 GCA_026707935.1 Paracoccaceae bacterium | reverse complement strand
GATGTAGACCACACTGATGGCCGGGTTGGAGACAATGTCCCGGTAATCGAGGGTCGCCGTCGCCGGCCCCGTCAGCGCGCGGACCTCTTCCAGCCGCTCGGGGCGAATTTCACAGATATGCAACGCGTCGACCAGAATCGATTTGGCCAGCGTTTCCGCCCTGACGCCACCGCACCATCCGGTCCCGATGACCGCCACTTCCGTCGTCGCCATCTCGCTCCTCCCACTTTGACGCAACAACGTGCGCCTTGCCTCAGCGAGCCTGCCCCTGCCGAGACCCGCAACAATCATTCCTGATGCCCGCCATCAATCGAAACCAACAAGTCGCAACCGGATAGAAGCCAGCGGGACCCCGCCAGAGTGACCGCCCGGGCGCTCCAAATCAATCACGGGCGGTCCCGAAACTCATTGGCATCATCGCATCCGAAGTTTCTCTGTTTTGCCTACGGTCTCGATGAAAGCAAGCAGGACATAGTTCAACGAGTTCGACGCGGTCAGCAGATTCCAAAGACGATCATGAACCGCGCGGGCCAAGCCGGCACCTTGAGCGCTCCCTTCGTCGTTTTCACTGTCCGCGAAGGACCGCAACGCCGGTGTGGTCCCGGCATTTGCAAGAATCGGATCGAACGCGGCGCCCAACATGATACAGAGCACGGACACGTCGCGGGCAGTCTTCGGGCCGAACCTGCCATCAGAAAGTCTGTTTGCTGCGTCAAGCCCGAACCGACGGCAAAACCTACCTGAAGGAAGACAACTGTCGCGACCGAGTTCGCAAGGATTTTGCCTCGCAGGGGCATGTTCGCTGCGCACGCGATGATGTCGGCGTGGATGAAGAAGCAAGGTGCGGAGGCTCGGCCCCTGCAGACGTTCGGATCAACCCCGGTCAGGGCGAACGGGCCACGCGGTTCCCCGCCCAGGCGATCGTGTTCCTGCCGGTCCGCGACCCCGGCCTGCCCTTTCGAGATGGCGGAATCCTCGTTCAGGACCTTGCGCACGTTTCCAGGCAGGGAGTCGTCGATATCATGACCGGTTGCCGGCCCGTGCCAGGTCATTGAGCCAAATGCGATCGGCATGTAATACGGTCCAGGCTCAACGAACCTGAGGTGACCAATGCCGACGGGAACATGATCCAGCCTATCTGGGTCTTCGAATTCAGGTTCGCGCCGGTGTTGGGGGCGCCATCCTCGCACTGTTCGCAGTTGAATACTCGGGCGGTTGTTTCTGGTGTTCGAGGAAACGGCATTGTGCTCGTGGAGTCACAGTCGATCGGAACCTTCATGGTACTGGCGGTTCTGTTCGTCGTGATCGAAGGGGTGCTCCGCGCCTGTTCAATCGCCCGTGGCAGACGCGCGACGGGCTCCGGACGAGCGCAGCCCGAACATTGAGACAGGGGATTGACCATGCGGGAACGTAAGGAAATCGGTCTGGCCGTCGTTGGCTGCGGGACCATCGGCCGGATCCGGGCGGAACTGGCCCGCGCCTATCCTGGTGTCGGCTGGATCGGCCTTTGCGACGTGAAATCCGACATCGGTCAACGTCTGGCAGACGACGTTCGGGCCGATTTCTTCACGACCGACTTCCGCGAGCTGTTAAGTCGACCCGAAGTGACCGCCACCATCATCGCGACGGACGAGAACTTCCACTTCGAACCGACGATGCTTGCCGCTGAAATGCGGCACTCGCTCTTCATCGAAAAGCCGCTGGCCACCGATGCCCGTCAGTCGGCTCAGATCCTGTCCGCAATTGAAACAACCGGCCTGGACGCCGTAATCGGCTATACACAACGATTTCGCCGCCGATTCCTGGCCGTCAAGGAACGGCTTATCACCGGCCAGATTGGCGACGTGCACACCGTCGTCACCCGCGCCTTCATGAACCGAATGGTGCCCATCGCTACCGTCCGACGCACCCAGAACCGGGCCACTCTCACGCCGATGGTCGTCTCGGGCACCCATAGCCTCGACATGTCACTGTGGCTGATGGAAGGAAAGACCCCTGTTAGCGTCTATGCGCAATCCACAAGCAAGGTCTTGTGCGAGTGGGGTACCAAGGATTCAACGCTTGGGATTTTTTCAATGGACGACGGCACGATCTTTTCAATGAACATTTCCTGGGCCCTGCCCGAAGTCTGGCCTGGCGCTGTCTACGGAATCGAAATCGGGATCGTCGGCACCGAGGGCGTGATCGACATCGAGGACACGCATCGCGATCTCGTGATGGCGACCAATGTCACACAAGGCGCGGGCTACGCGCCCGAGGGATACAAGGCGCCGGCGCGGCACGTCGACTTCTTGACCAGTTACCCGCCAGGCGATCTGCATGGTGGACAGCTGTGGGGGCCGATGCGAGAAGAAACCAATGCCTGGTACCAGCGCCTCCATACCGGGCAGGACACGCCCCATGCGACAGCGGCGGATGGTCATCGCAACCTGCTGCTTACCATGGCGATGGACCTGTCGGCCAAACGGGGCGAAGTTGTCCCGTTGCCGCCTGATCCGTCGGAACTGATGAAAGAACTCACGTAAGGACGCCATGACGATCGAATTGGATTTCGGTGGCAATACAGGGGCAACGGCCTGCGCCACATGCCGAACGTGACGCCGACGACGGGAAACTTGCCGGCGGCAAGGGTCTGAAGACCAGCATTTTGGCCGTTGACGATCGTCAGTGCGCCCGCTGCTCCGTCGGCTTCGACCCTGTGGCCATCGACGTGGGCGATCTGCCCGAAGCCTGCCGGTTGCATCGCCGTCTCGGCGGCGTCACGTGTTGTCAGACCCTGCCACTTGCCTCAATCGACTCCGGTCTCCATGTCGGATTCACTCCCTCGAGTCGCCTGGCACTGCACGAAAAGCGAAACCGGAAACCGGAACAAAATACGTCTTCCAGGCAACAGCCATGTACAGGGCCGTCAGGAATCGGGGATTTCTCGCAGTTTCAACAAGGGATTATTCGTAGGTGCGGAGCTGGTGCCGGAACCAAAGATGGAGCATTCAATGACGAAGACCGTTGGCGTCGTCGGCCTCGGTAACATGGGCCGAGGAATCGCCAGGAACATTGCCAGGGCGGGCCACAGCCTGATGGTCTGGGATGTGGCCGAGTCCGCGCGAGCAGCCTTGGCCGCTACCGCCCGCATTACGACTCCTCCCGAGATGGCGGCCGAAGCGGATATCGTGATCTTCGTCGTGCCCGGGTCCGGGCAGATTGACGAAGTCCTCGGCGTCATGCTGGTGAAAGCCGCTCCGGACCTGATCATCTGGGACTTCACCACCTCCGACCCGGTCTACACAAGACGGCTCGCCGCCCGGGCCGCCGATGCCGGCGTTCCCTACATGGATGCGGGCATGACCGGCGGTGGCGCCAAGGGTGCCGACGAGGGCACGATGACACTGATGATCGGCGGTGACCCTGACGTGCTCGACCGGTCGCGGCCCGTCCTCGAGGCCTGCGCGGGCGAGCTGATCCACCTTGGCCCCTCGGGCGCGGGCCACACGATGAAGGTGGTCCACAACCTGATCACGCACTCGAACTTCCTGGCCTGTTCGGAAGCCGGCCACCTCGCCGAAGCTGCCGGGATCGACCTCTCCGACATGATCAGGGTGGTCAACGCCGGCAATGCTCGCAGCTTCATCTCGGAACGCCGCTTTCCCGATCACATCCTGTCTGAATCCTGGGACGGCCGCTCGCGGATCCAAAACCTGCACAAGGATGTCGGCATGGCCGTGGCCCTGTCAGAAGAGTTGGGCAGCCCGATGCGGATCGGCCACCAGACCCTGGCATGGATTCAGGCAGCCGTGGACGCAGGCATGGAGGACGAGGATTTCACGCGCATCTATCCAGCGCTGGACAGGCTGGCAGACAAGTTGCGTTGAAGTCACCCGTTCCGAAAGCTCAAGTCTCGAATGGCGCATTGCGGATTACCCGCGTACCCGGTTTAAGCCGCACCATCTTGGGGACCAACGCTCAAGTCGCCTGACCCGAAAGCACTTCGCAGGTGAAGGAACGACATAGAATTGTGACCTTCGCACATCATCACACGGCGACGCAGCTGCGGTTTGACGCTGCAGGAACGCCTGTTACCTGACGCCCCACAACCCGCGCTCGCTAACGTCACATTCCACGTCACCGGTCTGTTGCAGGCTCGCCCATACATTCCGGTCGCGTCAGGCCGTCCGCCCGGGATCAATCCGGGTTGTCCTTGACCCAAGCACCGTTTACGTCATGTGCGTGATCAAGATAGCTGAAAACTCCGATCTCAAATCCGTTCAGCCTCCTCCGGTAATGGAAACATGCGAATGGGTTACCAATATCGGGTGGCCGGATGACAAGCCTCTGCTCAACGTCTCGCAAGCAGCTCCGACTGACCCTCCACCTGACAGCCTTCTCCGCGAACTCGCCAACGCCGTCCTGACTGATCAGGAAGCCCATGCTTACGGACCGGTACTCGGGATGCCCGATCTTCGCGAGGAAATCGCTGGCCGTTGGTCGTCAGAATACGGTGCGAAGATTTCACCGGGCCAGGTTGCAGTTACATCCGGGTGCAACCAGGCCTTTTGTGCCGCTGCACTTTCTCTTTGCAAGGCCGGCGATGCACTGATTGTGCCTGTCCCATGGTATTTCAATCACGGCATGTGGTTGCGCATGACGGGCGTCGAGGCCCGCCCCCTACCCTCTAGCGACGACATGGTGCCCGATCCGGACCGGGCGATGGCGCTGCTGGATCGACGTGTCAAGGGTATCGTCCTGGTCACACCGAATAACCCGACTGGCACCGAATATCCGCCCGATGTGGTCGACGAATTTTTCGAACTCGCGCGATCGTCTGGAATCGCTCTGATCGTCGATGAAACCTACCGCGACTTTGACAGCCGGGAATTTCCGCCTCACGGAATATTTTCGAGGACCGCCTGGGACGAGACGTTCATTCACGTCTATTCGTTCTCGAAGGCATACCGGCTGACCGGGCATCGTGTCGGCGCCCTGATTTCCTCACCTTTGCGCATTTCCCAGATCGAGAAGTTTCTCGACACCGTGACAATCTGCCCGAACCAGCTTGCACAGCGGAGTGCGCTTTTCGGACTGAGGAATCTCGAGGACTGGAAGGCAGCCGAACGCCAGAAAATCCTTGGTCGGCGCGCCGCGGTGACCGAGGGATTCCTGGCGCTCGAAGGATGGAAGCTGAAAGGATGTGGAGCATACTTCGCCTATGCTGAACACCCGTTCGAATCCCCTTCACAGGAGATCTCGAAACGGTTGTTGCGGGAGCAAGCGATTCTGACGATTCCTGGATCCGTGTTCGTCCCGGAATCTTCGGGGTCTGACCATCGCGGCGACCGTCACATTCGGTTCGCATTTGCAAACATCGGTCAATCAGGAATCAGCGAGTTGTTTCATCGCTTGCGTGGCCTGTGACCGGTCGTGAGCCCGTGGTGGTTTCAACTGCCGATGCCAGAGCTTGTCAGTGGGTCGGCCAATACGTAAAACGCGGCGCATTCATGTGCCCTGGAATTCGACCGGCCCTCAAGAGCGGCCCAAACGGGAGGCCTGACTTCAAATGATGCGTTCCATGCGTGCAAAAGGCAACAGATCGCTGGCCTTGATCCTTGTCGGTCTTCTTATCGTCGGGCTTGCAGGTTTCGGCGTCGGAGGACTGGGAGGTGGCAGGATTAGTACGGTTGCGTCGGTTGGAGATGCGCCAGTCACCGTCAATGCCTATGCGCGAACGCTCAACCAGAGATTGCAACAGATGGGCCGTGCGTTGTCGACTTCGGAAGCCGAAGAAATCGGGATATTCCGGGATGTGTTGCGCTTATCGCTGGATATTGCAGCGGTCAGCAACGAGGCTATCCAGTCCGGAATCAGTGTCGGAGACGAATTCGTTCTTGACAGCCTCATGGAGATATCCGGGTTCCAGGGGATTGACGGAAATTTTGATCAGGCAGCCTACGAATTCGCGATCGAACGGGCCGGATTGACGACAGCGGAATTCGAGGAAGATCTCCGCGATGAACTGCGTCGCGGAATTATTCGCGACGCCGTCGCACTCGGTGTTCATTCCTCCGGGGCTCTATCGGAAGCAATCCTGCGGTACGAACGCGAGCGACGTGATTTCGAATGGGCGAAACTTACGGAATCGAATCTCGACAGCGCGGTCGAATCTCCGTCCGAAAGTCAAATCGAAGCCCATTATTCTGCTCACCCCGACGAATACGTGAGTCCATTGACCCGTTCGTTGACCTATTCTTGGCTCCGGCCAGACATGCTGATTGACGAGGTGGAAGTCACCGACGCAGAGCTTCAGGAGGAGTACGACGCACAGCCTGAACGGTTCGACATCCCCGAAATGCGCGCAGTGGAGCGCATAGCGTTCGAAACCGAACAGGTCGCGGCGGATGCCCGTACGCGGCTGGATTCGGGTGCGGCCAGTTTTGATGACATTTTCGTGGAGCGCGGAATTGAGCCGGGCGACGCTTACCTTGGGATGGTCGCCAGGGACGATCTGTCGGCTGACGCGGCGGAAGCCGTATTTGCCCTTGATCAACCAGGAATCGCGGGGCCGGTCGAATCGGTTTTCGGGCCAGCGCTCTTTCGGGTTGGCTCGATCCAGAATGCGATCACGACTCCGATTGTCGACGTCCGAGACGAACTTCGCGCAGAACTCGCCATGGGACGGGCGATTTCCCTGGTCAGCGAGCGCGTGTCGGAAATCGACGACCTGCTGGCCTCAGGAGCAACAATCGAAGAAATCACCGCGGAAACGGAACTCGAGGGCGGAAGGCTTGATCTTTCGGAGCTTGTCACGTCACATCAGGGAATCGCTGCACACCAGGAGTTTCGCGATGCAGCCTGGTCGATCGAGTCCGGGAATTTTCCGGAGATTCTCGATCTGGCCGACGGAAGCATATTCATGGTGAGACTGGACTCGGTTCGGGAGCCAGCTCCATTGCCATTATTCGCCGTACGTGATGACGTCGTCGACGATTGGAAAAGCCAGGTGGTCATGGATCGTCTCTCTGAAGTGGCGGGCAGGATCAAATCGAGTTTGGCCGGCGGAGGAACACTTGAAGAGCATGGTCTCGACGCGCGGACCGAGACAGGCGTCGTGCGTAATGCCGCGGTCGTCGGAGCACCGAGACACCTGATTGCCGAGGTCTTTTCTCTCGGGATCGGAGAAGTCACTACCGTCGAAGGCGACGACGGCATGTATCTGGCCCGGCTGTCGGAGATTCGGATCCCGGAATCCGAGATTGAGGAGGCGGCAACGAGATCCCGCGAGCGGAACGATCGGGTTCGCGGGTCCGACATGTTCCAACTTTATACGACCGCGGTCGAGAGTTCGGCCGGAGTTTCCATCAACCAGACAGCAATCAACCAGATCAATACCCAACTCGTGATCGGTGGCGACGGTTGAACCCGTGATCCAGCAGCCTGATTTCGTCGCGTTTCGGAAAGGATACACTGGTGGGCGAAATCAGGCTGTCTACAGTTGCCTTCCCTCGGATCTCGAAACGCCCGTTTCTCTGTTTCTGAAACTGACGAGCGGAAAGCCGGACAGTTTCCTGCTGGAATCGGTTACGGGTGGTGAGATCAGGGGGCGGTATTCAGTCATCGGATACAGTCCTGACCTGATCTGGGAAAGCCGCGGGAGCTCGTCATGGACCTATGTATCGGGCGGCGAGCGTTCCGCGGAAACGATCAATTCCGGCAACGACCCGATCGCGTCCCTGAGGTCACTGCTCAAGGCTTCAGAGATTTCGCTCCCGGGAGACCTGCCGCCGATGGCAGCCGGTCTGTTCGGGTACCTGGGCTACGACATGATCCGGTTGGTTGAGCATCTCCCGGATGTGAATCCCGACCCGCTCGGCCTCCCGGATGCCATGATGATCCGGCCAAGCGTCATTGTCGTCGTCGATGGCGTACGAAACGAAATCACAATCGTGAGCCCCGCATGGGTCAAGGATGGAGTCAGTCCTGAAAGGGCATTCGACGAAGCGACTGCCCGGATCAAGGCTGCGATCGAAGCGATCGGCGACCCGCTCCCCCATGTCCTTCCCTGTGCGAATGTCACGGGCGATGAGCCTGTTCCGCAGTCGAACATGAAGCGAGACGCCTATCGCCGGATCGTTGAACGAGCGAAGGCCTATATCCGTGCCGGTGACATCTTTCAGGTTGTTCTCAGCCACCGCTGGGCGATGAATTTCACTCATCCTCCCCTGGCGTTTTATCGGGCTTTACGCCGGACGAACCCTTCACCGTATATGTTCTACTTCAATTTCGGAGGATTCCAGGTGTGCGGCGCCAGCCCCGAGACTCTGGTGAGTCTCCGGGGCGGTATCGTGACAGTTCGCCCGATCGCCGGCACGCGGAAACGCGGCAAGACTGCACAGGAAGATACTGAACTGGAAACCGAACTGCTTGGCGACCCCAAGGAAATGGCCGAGCACCTGATGCTCCTCGATCTCGGGCGGAACGACGTCGGCCGTGTCGCGAAGATCGGCACTGTTGAGCCGACCGAGACTTTTGCGGTCGAGCGGTACAGCCACGTCATGCATATCGTCTCGAACGTCATCGGCCAACTCGACGAGGATCAGGACGCCTTGTCGGCCCTGTTGGCGGGAATGCCCGCGGGAACCGTGGCGGGTGCCCCCAAGGTACGCGCCATGGAAATCATAGATGAACTCGAGACCGAGAAAAGGGGAGTCTATGCTGGTGGTATCGGCTACTTCTCGTCCGGAGGTGACATGGATCTCTGCATTGCACTTCGGACTGCCGTGCTGAAGGACCAAACGCTTTACGTACAGGCAGGCGGCGGCATCGTCCACGACAGTGACCCGGACAGTGAATACCAGGAAACCGTCGACAAGTCCGGCGCGCTTGTCCAGGCGGCACGGGATTCAGGGATATTCGTCGATTTCAGGAATCGTGGCTAGACCCGATCCAGCGCGCGGGCCCACCAGATCGAATTCTCGTGGGTCAGCCGCCTGATTAACAAATTCGAGAATTCACGTGGCATGAGCCGCGGAAAGACGTCTGTCCAGCAGGTTACGATTCGGAAAACCCGGGCGTCCCTGATGTTTGCAGCAGTTCGTATTCGGTCCCTGAATTGACCGGGTTGAATACGGAAACCAGGACGACCACGAGAATAGCCAGTATCGCTCCCGCCAGGAATCCCGCGATCAACCTAACGGCTGACGAGACCCTGTTCTTGCTGTCCTGCCCCATGATCGAATACCCGTTTGGATTCACCGCTATTGTGCATTGAATCATTCATATAGACTTGCCAGATAGGGTTCACACCCGAAATTCCGATGTGGAACGGCTCCCCGAATGCTCCTGCTGATCGACAACTACGACAGTTTCACCTTTAACCTGGTTCATTTTCTCGGTGAGCTGGGTGCGCCGGTATCGGTATGGCGGAATGACAAGATCAGCGTCCCGGACGCGTTGGCAATGGAACCGGATGCGATCATGCTTTCCCCAGGACCTTGTGATCCTGACCGGGCCGGGATCTGCCTTGAACTGACGCGTGCCGCGGTCTCTGCCGGTATCCCCGTCGGCGGTGTCTGTCTCGGGCACCAGGTCATCGGCCAGGCGTTCGGGGGCAGGATCGTCCAATGTGACGAAATCGTGCATGGAAAGCCAGGGATCATGCACCACAAAGGCGAGTCCTGGTTTGAAGGACTCCCCTCGCCTTTCAGCGCGACGCGTTATCACTCGCTGGTGGTCGACCGCTCCAGTCTGCCGGACGAACTCGAAGTTACCGCCTGGCTCGAGAACGGTACGATCATGGGTATCGAGCACAAGAGATATCCGGTCCACGGGATTCAGTTTCATCCGGAAAGCATAGCAACCGAAAACGGGCATTCCATGTTGTCGAATTTCCTGCGGATCGTTGCCGATTGGCAAGCAGGCAAACAAGTTGATGGAGGAAGGGTATGAGCGATGTGCTTAAACCCCTGATCTCGAGGGCGATAGCCGGGCCACTGAGCCGGGAGGAAGCTCGCGAGGCATTTTCGATCATCATGGACGGGCAAGCGACTCCGGCCCAGATGGGAGGCTTGCTGGTTGCTCTTCGCACACGAGGTGAAACCGTAGATGAATATGCCTCGGCGGCGCAGGAAATGCGGAAACGCTGCAGAAAGGTGCGGGCGCCGAAGGACGCGATCGATATCGTGGGAACCGGCGGAGACGGCAAGTCCACGTTGAATATCTCGACCGCCACGGCAATCGTCGTCGCCGGCGCCGGAGTTCCCGTGGCGAAACACGGCAATCGCAACCTGTCATCCAAATCCGGGACTGCCGATGCCCTTTCGGTTCTGGGCGTCAATGTCATGGCTGATCCGGAAACAGTCGAGAGTGCGCTCGAAACTGCAGGAATCGGATTCATGATGGCGCCGGTACATCACCCGGCGGTTCGCCACGTGATGCCGGTTCGCCAGGAACTCGGGACCCGAACCGTTTTCAACATACTTGGACCGTTGACCAATCCGGCTGGGGTCAAGAGGCAATTGACGGGTAGTTTTTCACCCGGGTTGATCAGGCCCATGGCAGAGACGCTTGCCGCCCTGGGATGCGAGTCTGCCTGGGTCGTCCACGGGGGCGATGGAACCGACGAAATCTCGATTTCGGGACCAACTTCGGTCGCCGGCTTGGAGAACGGGGTCGTCAGGGAGTTCTCGATTGAACCCGGCGACGCTGGCCTCCCCGAGCATCCGTTCAAGTCGATTGTCGGAGGCTCGCCGGAGTACAATGCCGAACAGATAGAGAAACTCCTCGGAGGTGAAACCGGAGCCTACAGGGACTCTGTCCTGTTCAATGCATCAGCAGCACTGGTCATCGCTGGCAAGGCCAGGAACCTGACAAATGGAGTGGAGTTGGCCAGGAAGAGTATCGATTCCGGCGCAGCACGGTCACGCCTCGATGCCCTCGTCTCGGCGACAGCTGCCAGAAGTCCATGACTTCCATCCTCGACAAGATCAAGAGTTACAAGATCGAGGAGATTGCGGCTTCAAAACGCAGCCGATCGCTGCGCGAACTTGAAGAACTGGCTGTGGCTACCGAGCGACCGCGAGGATTTGCGGAAAGGCTCGAAGCGGTTTCCCGAACAGGGTTTGCCATGATCGGTGAAATCAAGAGGGCTAGCCCGTCGCAAGGTGTCATTCGCGAGGAATTCGACCCTGGCGAACTTGCCATGGCCTACCAGGACGGCGGCTCCGCTTGCCTCAGCGTACTTACCGACAAGCCGTCATTCATGGGCTCATCCGAGCATCTGGTTGAGGCCAGAATGGCCTGTGCCCTGCCGGTACTCCGAAAGGATTTCATGTACGACACCTACCAGGTCGTGGAAGCGCGGACGTGGGGCGCGGACTGCATTCTGATCATCATGGCGTCGGTCAGTGACGCACAGGCGCAGGAGCTGTCAGCAGCTGCCGGGGAACACGGAATGGACGTCCTGTTCGAGATTCACAATGAATTGGAACTGGATCGAACCCTGAAACTCGGCGCCAGGCTCGTCGGTGTCAATAACCGTGACTTGCGGACCTTTGACGTATCGATCGAGTCAACCCTGAAACTTGCTCCTCGAATTCCAAACGACAGGATCGTGGTTTCGGAAAGCGGTCTTAAATCCCATGGCGATCTCGCTCGCCTCGCACGTCACGGGGTCCGCTGTTTCCTTGTCGGGGAGAGCCTTATGCGTCGATCCGACGTTTCCGCCGCGGTCCAGGAGTTGTTGACCGGCAATGATGCTTCGGGCGACCCGGAAAATAGCGAGTGACCACTGATGTCCGACTTCACTCACTTTGACAAAACCGGGGCGGCGCGCATGGTCGACGTGTCGGACAAGCAGGTCACCCAACGCGTCGCCGTTGCGCGGGCCGCCGTGTTGATGAAACCTGAAACCCTTTCGATGGTTGTCGAAGGTCGGACCCGGAAGGGCGATGTTCTTGCGGTGGCCCGCCTGGCCGGGATCATGGGAGCCAAGAAGACGTCGGACCTGATACCCCTCTGCCATCCGCTGTCCTTGAATTCCGTTACGGTAGACCTGGCCGCGAATGCGCCCCTTTCACGCGTCGACATTGAGGCGACCGTGCGGATGAACGGCCGCACGGGGGTCGAGATGGAAGCGCTTGTTGCTGCAAGTACAGCGGCATTGACGGTTTATGACATGATCAAGTCGGTCGACCGAGGCGTCAGGATAACCGATGTTCACCTTGCCCTGAAGGACGGCGGGAAATCGGGAAGGTATGAAGCAGCCTCATGATCAGCTTCGAGGAAGCGCTCAAACGGACGCTCGAACTTGCCGAGCAGCTCGATAGCGAGACGATTTCGCTACCTGACGCAAACGGGCGCGTCCTTGCGCGTGGAGTGACCGCGCTGCGTGACCAGCCACCGTTCAAATCGTCGGCAATGGATGGATACGCGGTTCGCTCTCGGGAGGTTCAGCAAGGTTCCCGTTTCAGAGTGGTCGGAACCTCTGCGGCCGGGGCCAGGTTCCTCGGTCAGGTCGGTGTCGGAGAGGCCGTCAGGGTCTTTACCGGCGCACCGGTTCCCGATTGCACCGACAGGGTCGTCATTCAGGAAGACGTCACGCGAACTGATGACGTGATCACGATCAATGCGGACGTCAGCAGTGGATTTTTCGTCAGGCCGGCGGGCAGTGACTACGCGGCCGGAAACACGGTTTCCGCGCCCAGGCGCCTGTGCCCTTCTTCGGTTGCGCTGCTTGCCTCGATGAACATGCGGCAAGTCGAAGTTACGCGGCGGCCGCGCGTCGCGATCCTGGCGACCGGGGACGAGCTTGTCGCATTGGGGGAGGAAACCCAGGAAGATCAGATCGTTTCTTCCAACAACTACGGTATCAAGGCGATCGTCGAGTCCGAAGGCGGGTGTCCGCAGCTGCTGCCGATCGCTGCAGACTCGATTTCCAGCATCAGGTTCAATCTGGACCTGGCTCGTGGCGCGGATGTGATCGTTACGCTTGGCGGAGCCTCCGTCGGCGACCATGACCTCGTCCGAGGCGTGGCGGTCGAGGCTGGGCTGGAGCTGGCATTCCACAAGGTGGCCTTGCGTCCGGGGAAACCACTGATGGTCGGGAAAATTGGCGGGAAGCTGTTCGTCGGAATCCCGGGGAATCCGGTTTCCTCGATTGTTTGTGGTCATGTGTTCTTGCGGCCTGTCATGCGGGCCATGCTGGGACTTGGCCGCTCGCCTTTGCCACTGGAACCGGCGATACTCGGAGCCGATGTTTCCGCGAACGGTCCGAGACGGCACTTGATGTGCGCGAAGGCTGTCATTCAGGACGGACGTCAAACGATCAGAGCATTCGAGCGTCAGGACAGTTCCCTGCTTTCAGTCTTGGCGCAATCGAACGCGCTTCTCGTTCGCCCCCCGCGTGACCGCCCCCGGATCGCAGGGGATTCGGTTGAATGGATACGCATGTAGGCGCCCAGGCGGCTTCCACCGGAACCGTCGGCAACCCTGACCAGCGCGCGCGCAAGGCTCAATTCAGCTTCATGCAACACCGAGGTGTACTGACGTAGTCGTACATGAAACTGTACGAAAAAGCGTTTCCGACCATACCAAGTGTTGAGCAAATTCGTTTCCGGCGTCCAGATATACACAATCCGATTTCAAAAAGACTTGACACAAACCATGAACATAACTAGAACAGGACATGTAAATTGCGTCGAATTACCAGGAGGTCACGATGTTGACACCAAAGCAACGAGATTTACTGAAGTTCATTCACGAACAGGTTCAGACCGATGGCGTTGTTCCTTCCTACGAAGAAATGCGCGAGGAACTCAAGATGACATCGAAGTCCGGAGTTCATCGTCTTGTCTCAGCTCTCGAAGAGCGCGGATTCATCAGGCGACTGGCCAACAAGGCGCGCGCGATTGAAATCACCAACTTGCCGGAGGCACTTGATCAGAAAAGATTCCGGCCTTCCGTCATTGGCGACGCCGCGTCTCGACCTGCCCATCAGGTTCGCGGCGCGGGATCCGCCCGTCACGCTCTTGATGTTCCTGTCATGGGTCAAATCGCGGCAGGTACGCCGATCGAAGCGATCCAGCACGTGTCTCACCATGTTTCTGTTCCCGGGTCCATGCTGGACAACTCGGCCAAACACTATGCCCTGGACGTCAAGGGAGACTCGATGATCAACGCGGGGATCAACGATGGCGACGTCGTGATCATCCGCCATCAGCAGGATGCCGACAGCGGCGACATTGTCGTGGCCCTCGTCGAGGATCAGGAGGCGACGTTGAAACGCCTCAGGAAACATGGAGACGTCATCAAGCTGGAGGCCGAAAACAAGGACTACGTCACCCAGGTCTACAGGCGCGATCAGGTCAGGATTCAGGGGCGCCTTGTCGGATTGATGAGGACCTACTGAACGGCTCGCGGAGAACACGGTCGTATTGCAAACGCCGCAAACGGGGCGTTTGCCTCTTTGCCGGGAATAACCTGGTGGCGTTTCCCTCACCCGAGCAAACACGCTGATCGGTGAGAGTCGTGGCGGTCCGGTGCGTATCGGTCGTCGGAACCCGGGGCACGCGGGGAATTTGCCGGTGGAAGATTCCGGTGTTGAAATGGCTTCCGGGTTCGGCGAAAGGGGGGGGTCATGGGACAAGCACGGGTTGTGACGCGGTTTGCACCCTCGCCCACCGGGTTTTTGCACATTGGGGGCGCCAGAACGGCGTTGTTCAATTGGTTGTTCTCCAAAAGGCACGGCGGCCAATTTCGGCTCAGGATTGAGGACACCGATCGTGCAAGGTCGACTCAGGACGCGATTGACGCCATCTTCGACGGTCTCTGCTGGCTGGGGTTGGATCATGACGGCGCAGTTGTTTTTCAGTCGCAGCGCAGTGACCGGCACCGCGAGACGGCAGAGCGGTTGCTGTCATGTGGCAATGCTTACCGGTGCTATGCGACTGAAGAAGAAATCGCGATCGCGCGCGATCGCGCGCGAAAGGAAAATCGACCGGTTCTCTTTCAGAGCCCCTGGCGGGACAGAGATCCCCGCAACGCACCGGACCGACCATTTGTCGTTCGCCTGAAGACGCCTCAAAACGGCACGGTTCGAATTCACGATGCAGTCGCGGGTGATGTCGGCTGGAAGGCAGAAACGATTGACGACCTGGTCCTGTTGCGTTCGGACGGTTCGCCAACCTACATGCTGGCAGTCGTTGTCGATGACCACGATATGCGAATAAGCCACGTTATCCGTGGCAACGACCACCTCGGAAATGCTGGTCGCCAGGCACTGATTTACCGGGCATGCGGCTGGGATTTGCCGACATTTGCACATATTCCCCTGATTCACGGTCCCGACGGAAAAAAGCTGTCGAAACGCCACGGCGCCGTTGGTATCGCGGAATACAGGAAAGCGGGGTTCATTCCCGAAGCCATGCGGAACTACCTGGCGCGGCTGGGCTGGTCTCACGGCGATGACGAGCTGTTTTCAACTGACGACGCCGTGACGTGGTTTGATCTCGAGTCGGTCGGCAGTTCTCCTTCACGATTCGATTCCAAGAAACTGGAAAGCGTCTCGGCACATCATTTGCGTGCCTCCGACGATGACGCGCTCACTGAGCTATTGTCGGAATGGTTGCTGGAGACAGGCCGTCGGCCGCTCCTCGGCAACCAACGCGACACCATGCGCCGTGCGATGCCGGTTCTCAAACAGTACGCGAAACGCCTCCCGGATATTCTTGACCGTGCGACCTGCCTGCTTTCCCGCCCGACGGCCCCGGGACTCGATGATTTGTCTGCGGAACTGGACCTGGGCCTTGAAAAAGCAAACGAACTTGTCGAACTCGCACGCACGCACGTCATCCTCGATGACGGATTCACCGATGAACCTGATGTCAGGATTCGCGGCGTTGCCGAAAGGGCTAACGTCAAACCGGCCAAGGTGTTCAAGCTCCTTCGGGCAATTCTCGCGGGGGCTGGCGTGCGAAACGCACCATCGGTTTCCGACCTGGTTCAACTCCTCGGCAAAGAGGAATGTTCCGCCAGGTTTGAACGGATATCGGGACGAATTCAGGCGTCAAATGGATAACGCGTGCCTGTTTGCAAACACTTGGTGTCGCAAGGAGCACGAGCAGCGTACCCTCGGCACCCTGCTTGAGGGACGCACCGACAACAGTTTTCAAACCGGATGTAGTCACCAGGCGGAGAGGGCCCAAAAGTCGTCCGTCCTCCTCATGGCGGGAGATCCGACGGTGGAAATGAGGGAATTTCAAATGCCAATCTACGATAGTTC
The DNA here is from genome assembly GCA_026707935.1 of Paracoccaceae bacterium. Classification (GTDB taxonomy): domain Bacteria; phylum Pseudomonadota; class Alphaproteobacteria; order Rhodobacterales; family Rhodobacteraceae; genus JAPPHA01. Next base: position 165 of record JAPOVX010000318.1, on the reverse strand, counting down.
TCAGCGATGCCGCCGACAAACGTGGTTTTCCCGAGCCTTCGCAACACGGGATTCACAGACAGGAGAAACGTATCACAAGAACTCGTCGGACGGGATCACATCCCGCCGATCAGGGTGAATCTGTTCTGTTTTTTTGCCGGCAGGCGGGTTTGACGCGATTGTCTT
>JAPOVX010000208.1 GCA_026707935.1 Paracoccaceae bacterium | reverse complement strand
CCGGAGCAATGGCCGCCCGATTCAGCCACCATGGCTTCGAGCGCTTCAAGACTTCGCGGAATGAATCTTTCCATCCAGTCCTTCATAGCGATGTGACCTCCGGAGGCATCCTCCGCGTGTTTCGCGACAGAGAGGTTGCAGACCGGATGCGTCTCCATCGCAATCACGTAGCTGATTGCCCTGACCCGCGCGCGTCCCAGGAGGTCCTTGGGCAAGAAGGAAAAATGCCCGGCCTCGTCCAGGAATTCGATGATGGCAAGCGACTGGGTGAATACATGTCCGTTTATTTCTGCGACGGGAACAAGGCCTTGCGGATTGCGTTCCAGATGCCCGGGATTCCGGTGCTCGCCTGCAAGAAGATCAAGGTGCAAGGATTGGTATGGCAAGCTGGCCAGGTTGAACGCGATTCGGACGCGGTATGCTGCGGATGATCGCCAGTAATCGTAAAGGACGATTTTCAATTCGATGCCTCCGTGCTCTTGAGAAGGGACCTGATCAGGTCCTTGGCCTCCCGTTTTCCCGAGACCCGGGCCAGCAGTTCCTTTTCGTACTCGAGTGCCAGCGGGATGATCTCGTTCACCATCGCCCGTCCTTTCGGAGTCAGGGACAACTCGACCAGGCGCCGGTCGGTTCTTCCCGTTCGCTTGCGGATATATCCGCGCGACTCGAGGCGTTGGGCCGCGCGCGAGACCTGCCACTTTCCCATCCTGACGCGGGCATGAATTTCCCTGACGCTGACCTTTTCGGCCTGGCTGAGATGAGCGACAACGCGCCACTCGGCCACCGAGATTCCGAACTTGTCCCGGTAGAGGCCGGAGAGGCCGCGGCTTACCCGATCCGCCAACTCCGCCAGTTGCCAGGGCAAGAAGTCATCAAGTCGAAAGTCAGCCACGGTACCGGCCTTTCCATGCGTTCCGTCCGGTGTACGACGACCCGGACAGAGAAGATTTACCTTGACTTCGTTGCAATTGCAACGATATGCATGCGCCGGACCCGTCGGGGTCCAATCGTACAAATCCTGCTTGGGAGTGTGACGCCATGAACAGGCAATCCACCATCGAGTCCGGGGTTGTCCGGGATACGTCATCCAAGGGGACCGTCCCCTGGTACATGCCCGGGTTCGGCAATGACTTCGAAACGGAGTCCTTGCCCGGAGCCTTGCCGCAGGGCAGGAACAGCCCCCAGCGGGTGAACTACGGCCTGTATGCCGAACAGTTGTCGGGGTCTCCGTTCACGGCGCCGCGCGGGAAGAACGAGCGGAGCTGGCTTTATCGAATCCGTCCATCCGTCCGCCATGTCGGCCGGTTCAGGAAGGTCGACATCCCGCTCTGGAAGACCGCGCCCCATGTGGTCGAGGACGTGATATCCCTAGGCCAGTACCGCTGGGACCCGGTCGAGTTTCCGGGCGAGCCGGTCAATTTCCTGACCGGGATGCGGACGGTCACGACGGCTGGCGACGTGCATACCCAGGTCGGGATGGCGAGCCATGTCTATCTCGCCAACGAATCCATGGATGACGATTACATGTACTCTGCCGACAGCGAACTGCTGGTGGTTCCGCAGGATGGCCGCCTTGAGATCTTCACCGAGTTCGGCATCATCGAACTTGAGCCGCTGGAAGTCTGCATCCTGCCGAGGGGAATGGTCTTCAAGGTCGGCTTGCTGGACGACACTGCCCGCGGATTCGTCTGCGAGAACTACGGTGCGAGGTTCACCCTTCCGGGGAGAGGCCCGATCGGGGCGAATTGCCTGGCCAATCCTCGTGACTTCAAGACGCCCGTCGCCGCGTTCGAGGACAAGGAGTCACCGTGCAGGATTTGGATCAAGTGGTGCGGCGCGTTCCACGTTTCGGAAATCGGCCATTCACCGCTCGATGTCGTGGCGTGGCACGGGAACTACGCGCCTTTCAAGTACGATCTCAGGACCTACTCGCCGGTTGGCGCGATCAGTTTCGATCACCCGGATCCATCCATCTACACGGTCTTGACGGCACCTACGGCCGAAGAAGGTACGGCCAACATCGATTTCGTGATCTTCCCGGAACGTTGGCTGCCCCAGGAGGACACCTTTCGGCCTCCTTGGTATCACAAGAACATCATGTCGGAATTCATGGGCAACATTTACGGCGTCTATGATGCGAAGCCCGAAGGATTCGTGCCGGGAGGAATCAGCCTGCACAACTGCATGCTGCCCCACGGACCCGACCGGGATGCATTCGAAAAGGCGACCACCGAGAGTTGGGACCCGGTCAAACTCACCAACACGATGAGCTTCATGTTCGAAACCCGGTTTCCGCAACAGCTGACCCGGTTTTCTGCCGAGACGGCGGCCCTGCAAAAGGATTATGCGGACTGCTGGTCAGGGCTGGAGCGAAAGTTTGACGGAACACCGGGCCTCAAGTAAGCCCCGACCACGTGCCGCCTAGGGTTGAAGAGGGTAGGACATCCGGTTGCGTCCGGAATTGATGCCGCGGGAACCTGTCCCTGATCCTTGATCACTTGCGGATCACGGAGTCCGCTGAACATGGAGATGGCGAGATGATTGAACCGTCCTGGGTCGAAAGCGCAAACCAGGAAACTTCGGACTTCCCGCTCAACAACCTTCCCCACGGAGTGTTTTCCCGCCGGAATGCGCCGGGATCCGGGCGAAGACTCGGGATTGCCATAGGCGATGCTGTCCTGGACATCGCCGCGCTGGCGAAAGAGCAGGTAATCGGGGCGCCGGCCGGCGCGGAGAACGCCCTGGTGGAACCCGCGTGGAACCACTTCATGGCGTGCGGTCCCCGGGCCTGGCAGGACTTTCGGGCGCGGCTCCGCGAATTGCTGGCGGCCGATGGACCGGAAACCGATCGTGCGGCCGTCTCCCGGGCCATGGTTCCGCTGGCGGATGTCGATCTCCACCTGCCGTTTGTCGTCGCCGAGTACACGGACTTTTATTCCGGGCGGCACCATGCGACGAATGTCGGAACGATGTTCAGGGGGGCCGAAAACGCCTTGCCTCCCAGTTGGCTGCACATGCCAATCGGATACAACGGCCGTGCCTCGACCGTCGTGGTTTCCGGCACACCGGTTCACCGCCCTTGGGGACAACTCAAACCGCCCGGACGTGATGCGCCGGAATTTGCCCCCTGTCGCCGGTTCGACTTCGAACTGGAAATGGGTGCCGTCGTCGGATTGCCGTCAACTATGGGCCGACCGGTCAGCGTGGCGGAGGCGGAGACGATGATCTTCGGATACGTCTTGCTGAATGACTGGTCCGCCCGCGATATCCAGACCTGGGAATACCGGCCCCTGGGCCCGTTCCAGGCCAAGGCGACGGCAACCACGATCAGCCCCTGGATCGTTACCCCGGCCGCGCTGGAACCGTTCAGGGTTTCGGGGCCGGAGCGCGACCGGGAACTCCTGCCGTACCTCCATGAGCCCGGACCGATGATGTTTGACATCGACCTGGAGGTAACCCTTCGCCCGGATGGTGCCGCCGCAGACACGACGCTTACGCAAACCAATTTCCGGGAACTCTACTTTTCACCCGCCCAGCAAATCTGCCACCATAGTTCGAGTGGATGCCGGATGAGCGCGGGCGACCTGATCGGCTCCGGCACGATCTCCGGACCCAACCCCGAAAACAGGGGGAGTTTTCTTGAACTGGCCTGGGGCGGCAAGGAACCCGTCGGCCTCGCGGAAGGCGGGACCCGGGTTTTTCTCGAGGACGGCGATCGCGTGAGCATGACGGGCCGGGCACAGGGGAAGGGCTTCAGAGTGGGTTTCGGCTCCTGCAACGGAACCGTATTGCCTGCCATCAAATATCCCGGTCTCGGCAACTGACTTGCCACGACATCAGGCCCCATCCGGAGATGGCTTTGACTACGAACCAGAGAATTACAGGACGGAAAGAGAATGGTTAAAGCATTTGCGTCGCAAGGAGACCTCGGAGCCAAGACCATCAGCTTTACGGAGGTCGGCCGGGACCTATGGGCATTCACGGCTGAAGGCGATCCCAACTCCGGCGTCATCATCGGCGATGACGCGGTCATGGTCGTGGAGGCCCAGGCAACCCCCAGGCTGGCCGAAATGGTTATTGACCGGATCCGGAGCGTGACCGACAAGCCGATAACCCATCTCGTGCTCACCCATTACCATGCCGTCAGGGTACTCGGCGCCTCGGCCTACCAGGCCGGGCAAGTGATCATGTCGGACACGGCACGGGCCATGGTTGTCGAACGCGGGCAGGAAGACTGGGACAGCGAGTTCCAGCGATTTCCGCGGCTGTTCGAAGGGCATGAGTCGATTCCCGGATTGACGTGGCCGACGACGACATTTTCGCACGCGATGACCGTTTATCTCGGCAACCGCCGCGTCGAACTCGTGCATCTCGGGCGGGCGCACACGGCCGGGGACATCGTGATCTGGGTTCCCGATGAACAGGTCATGTTCACGGGCGACATCGTGGAGTTCAAGTCGGCCTGTTACTGCGGGGACGGACATTTCAGCGACTGGGGCGGCACGCTGGCGGCCGTTGACGCCTACAGGCCGCTTTCCGTCGCGCCCGGCCGGGGCGCAGCGCTTGTCGGACGTGACCAGGTCCGGGCCGGGATCAAGATCACCAGCGAATTCCTTCGCTCGACCTACCTGCCGGCGGCCCGAGTGGCGGCGCGGGGCGGGTCCCTGAAGGATGCCTGGGACGCGGTTCGCGAAGAATGCGATTCGAAATTCGCCGATTACGCGATCTACGAACACTGTCTGCCGTTCAACGTGTCGCGCGCATTCGACGAAGCGCGCGGGATCGACACGCCGCGAATCTGGACGGCGGCGCGGGATCTCGAAATGTGGGAAGCCCTGCAGGGCTGAAGCCTTCGGAATCGGTACGGTCGGGAATGATCGATCGGGGAACACGGCTGTGAGCGGACCCGGCTACGAAATCGCGTTCACGCTTTACCCGTACCGGCGGTCTCCGGACCAGGACGCTCCGCATCCTCGTCGGCATCCGGTCATCGTTGTCGGAGGAGGTCCCGTCGGCCTGGCGCTCGCACTCGACCTCGGCCTCAGGGGAGTTCCGGTACTCGTTCTGGACGAGTCCGACGGGGTTGGCGCCGGGTCGCGCGCCATCTGCTTTTCCAAGCGCACGCTCGAGATCATGGACCGGCTCGGTGCCGGGGACCCTATGGTCGAAAAGGGTGTTGTCTGGAGCGTCGGCAGGGTGTTCCGCGATACGAGGCAGATCTACGAATTCAACCTGTTGCCGGAGGAAGGCCACAAGCGTCCCGCGTTCATCAATCTCCAGCAACCCTTATTCGAAAAGTCCCTGTTCGAGCGAATCCGGGAGGCGATTTCGGAAGGATGCCCGATCGAAATCCGCGGCAGGAACCAGGTTGTCGCCATTGACGCCGGCGAAGGCAGCGTGGCCGTTGAAATCGAAACTCCCGAAGGCCGCTACCCGCTCGAGTCGGACTGGCTGGTCGCCTGCGACGGGTACCGGTCGTCGGTCCGGTCGATGCTGGGACTCGGATTCGAGGGCCGCGTATTCGAGGACAATTTTCTCATCGTTGATGTCACCATGGACGCCGGGTTTCCGACCGAACGCTGGTTCTGGTTTGATCCGCCATTCAACCGCGGACATTCGGCGTTGCTGCACAAGCAACCTGACGGAATGTGGCGGATCGACATTCAGCTTGGCTGGGATATCGACCGTGCCGAGGTGGTCAAGCCGGAGAACGTGATCCCGAGGGTTCGCGCGATGCTGGGCGCGGAGACGGAATTCGAGATCGAATGGGTCAGCGTCTACACGTTCCAGTGCTGCGGCATGGCGTCCTATCGGCACGGGCGTGTATTCTTCGCCGGCGATTCTGCCCATCTCGTGTCGCCGTTCGGGGCAAGGGGGTGCAACGGCGGAATCCAGGACGCGGAAAACCTCGCCTGGAAACTCGCGCTCGTGACTGATGGTGTCGCCGATGACGCGCTTCTCGACAGCTACGATGTCGAGCGTCGGTTGGCCGCGAGCGAGAACATCATGAATTCGACCCGCTCGACCGATTTCATGACCCCGAAGTCGGCCATCAGCCGCATGTTCCGGGAATCGGTGCTCGATCTCGTCGAACATGTTCCGTTTGCAAGAGCCCTGGTGAATTCCGGACGATTATCCGTCCCCGCAATCTATGACGGTTCTCCCCTGAGTTCCGGGGACGAGAGCAGTCTCCCGTCGCGGACCCGGCCTGGCGCACCCGTGGTCGATGCTCCGACTGACCAAGGCTGGATGACCGATGTGTTGAACGGGCGCCTTCAGCTTCTGGCATTCAACTGCGATGTGCCGGAGGTGTGTACGAGGCAGGTGGCCAAGTCGAAAGGTATCGATCTTGTGATCACGCGCCTCGACTGCGCACGTGGAACGTTACTCGCGGAACGATACGTTGGAGATGCGGACCAGGCCGTCTATCTGTTCCGTCCCGATCAACACGTCGCCGCACGCTGGATCAATGCTTCAACCGAAGAGATCATCGCCGCACTGGAAGTGGTCCTCTCCGCAAGCCATGCAGAAGGCCCGCGTGACGCAATTGTACGGTCAGCAATTGGTTCCTGAAAACGTCATTCCAGGATTCCGTGTCGGGGCAGGAATTTGTCTCGCCCTTGTTCGTCTGATCAATCGTTTTCGAACCGGTCAAATGACGGTTGCCTAGTAAGCAGGAGTAGAAGATGGCAGGACCGGATGTTCTGAATACGCTCGACAACATCGAAGACCCGGATGGATTCTATGACGAACTCATTCGACTACATGATGGCTTGTCGGAAGATGAAAGCCACGCGCTCAATGCGCGATTGATTCTCGTGCTCTGCAACCACATTGGTGATCGGAACGTGCTTCGAAATGCATTCCGTATCGCACGTGAATGCGCTCGAACGGAGTCGTGAAAACAATTGAATTCGGGAACGTCCTCCGAAGATTAGTCAATTTGAACGCAAGAAAAGTTTGAACAGTCAAAACTCTCTCGGAGTTTTGACGGAGTTCGTCTTCGGTGTGTTAGGTTCATCTTGCGGAATCAGGGAGAATAGATGTGCTTGACCCAGAGGTGGTTGCCGCTTGGCCCGGAAAAAAGATCAACGGCGTCTTTCACCCTGCGTTGTGGCACATGTTGGATGTCGGTGCAGTTGCTGATCGTCTGATCGAGAAACGTCCGGTTACGGGGTCTGACGACTGGGATCAAGCGATCGCTTTTTTTATCGTGCTGCACGACCTCGGAAAGATCAGTGAGAGTTTTAGGGACCAAATTAAAGGTGTTGCTGCGCGGGCGGAGTATCATTCCCAGTTGAGTTTCGTGCTTCTCCAACGCCACGATGGACTGCTGGGTAAGCATGTCGGAGGCTCTCCCAGATCAAGGAGTGCCCTCTATGCCGCAGTCGCTGGTCACCATGGCGGACCACCGGAGCTGGACGATGGCCGCGGAATTCTGGATCGGCGATGGATGACCGCGATCGGAACAACGGCTGTTGAAACGGCTGCCGATGTCATTGCATCAGTCGTCGAGTTGTTCCCTGAAGCCTCGCTTAATGGTCTCTCCACCAACGATGCGAAAGCACTTAGCTGGAAGGTGTCTGGGTTGACGATCCAGGCAGACTGGATCGGATCGAACACGGAGTGGTTCGGCTGTCAATCCGCCAACATACCAATTTCGAGTTATTGGAATAATGCGCGCCATCGAGCTAAACACGCTGTCGCGGCAGCCGGACTTCATCGCGCGCGCGTCCGAACGGATGCAGTGATTCTGCCGAATCAGACAACACCACGCCCCACGCAGAAGGCCGTGAGCCAGATCGACCTTCCCGAAGGGCCGGTACTGGTATTGATTGAGGATGCGACCGGTTCGGGAAAGACCGAGGCTGCGCTCATGCTCGCGTCACGAATGATGGCGGCTCGAAAGGGCGACGGGCTGTTCTTTGCTCTGCCAACCATGGCGACCTCGAATGCCATGCTGGAGAGAATTGCAAAAGTCACGGAGGAACTGTTTATGGGCCGGCCTTCTCTCGGGCTTTCGCACGGGCGTGCCCGGCAGAATGCGGTGTTTCGGAGAATCCTTGGCAACGACGGTTCCGACCCTGGCGAACCGGTGACCTGCGGCCAGTGGCTGGCCGATGACCGGCGGCGGATCCTTTTGGCGGATATCGGTGTCGGAACGATCGACCAGGCGCTGTTGGCGGTTCTTCCCACGAAGTTCAACACGTTACGGCTGTGGGCGCTATCGAACAAGATCCTGATCGTAGATGAGGCGCACAGCTATGATCCGTTCATGGACGAAGAGTTGCGCACGCTGCTGAGATTCCACGCCATGCTGGGCGGATCGGCAATCGTGATGACCGCCACGTTGCCCGCGAAGATGCGCAAAGGCTATTCCGAAGCGTTTCAGCGCGGACTGGGGATGCGGAGACCGGCGAAGATCGAGGGCGGTGCATATCCGCAGTTGACGGTCGTCAGCCAGCAGGTTGATTTCTGCCAACCCGCCCCTGTGCCTTCGACCTGCCGGACCATTGCGGTGGAACGTGTCGATGCAGCAAGGGCCTTGGAGCGAATCCAGGAAGGTGTGGAGCGAGGCGCAGCCTGTGTTTGGATCCGCAACGCCGTGGATGATGCTATCGAGGCGGTGCAAACACTCGAAAGCCAAGGGATTTCGACCGACCTGTTGCATGCACGATTCATGGTCGCTGACCGGCTGAAGAAGGAAGAGGAACTGTGGGAGCACTTCGGCCGTGATGGGAACAGGAATCGAGGCAGGGTGCTGGTGGCGACCCAAGTAGTCGAAGCATCGCTCGATCTGGATTTCGATTTGATGGTTAGCGACTTGGCTCCGATTGGTTCACTAATACAAAGAACGGGGCGGCTTTGGCGGCATATGGATCTGCGACCTGCCAGGGAACGCCCGGTGCCGGGTCCGATATTGCATATCCTGTCGCCCGACCCCGAAACTGTGGAGGATGGCCGCTGGTTGCAACGGGTGCTGCACGCGGGTGCTTGGGTCTATCCTTTATCCGATCAGTGGCGAACGGCGCGGACAGTATTCACGTCAGGGGTGATCCGGGCGCCAGGCGGCCTGCGCGAATTGATCGAGGCAGTTCACGGGCCGGATCTGGAAGAGGTGCCGGAAATCTTGAACTGCGCCGAACTGGATGATCTCGCGAAGCTGATGATCGAACGGCAGATGGCGAAGAACCAGCTGCTGGCTACTCACCGGAATGGTCAACTTCTGGATTTTCTTGCAGCTGCCCAAAAGGTCCACGATGAGGAAAGGCTGGCGACTCGTTTGGGTATTCCGCAGGTTACACTTTGGCTGGCTCGTTCTGGGCCAGACGGGATCGAACCGCTCGCCTATAGGTGGGAATCATCCGAGGTGCAGATGTCTCGCGCACGCTATGAGAAACTGGGAGGCGTGAATCAGGATGCGCCTGGCGTTATCAAGTTGAAGGCAACCTGGCCGGATTGGAAACGCTCAACGATCCAGGTCGCGGTCGTGGAGCAGGATGGTCACATTACGAAGGGATTGCGGTATGATAAGGAATTGGGTTTATTGCCCACACCTGTTTAGGTATGGCCCGCCAATGCTGGACATGGGTGACACGTTCCCCACGCATGTGGGGATAAGTCAATACTGGAAATGGGGGTTTTTGGGGTGTTTTTATGGTTGTGGCCAGAGGCGAATCGCATTAAGCTTAGGTCAAGAGCCGGGCATGCGACGCCCAGCTTTCAGTTCACTGAAACACAAATTGGACACAGGAGGGACCGAAGAAGATGGGTCCATTATAGGCATTACGCCCGCCTCACCGAGGTCCTGTCTCACGTATATCGGGGAAGGGCCACACGATGAATCAAGAAGTACGTACGCGCATGATAAACCTCGTTACCGACGCTTGGATTCCAGTTCGTTGCCGCAACGGCACGACTACTGTCCGCCCTGACCAGATTGCCGAACCGGGCATTCTGGGTTTTGCCTGGCCCCGACCCGACCTGAACCTGGCCTGTCACGAACTGCTGATCGGCTTGATCTATCTGGCCTGCCCGCCAGGGGATGAAGACGCCCGGCATGAACGGCCTGATCAGGTGACCCTTCGGGCGGCACTGGCCCCTCTGGCCCCGGCATTCAACCTGCTGGGAGAGGGACCACGTTTTCTGCAGGATTTCGAACCACTGGAAGGTAGGCCGAACCCGCCCGACATGCTGTTTATCGATTCTGCCGGCGGCAATGCGACAAAGAAAAATTCCGACCTGATGGTAAGGCGGAACCGCTACCAAAATTTGCCCCTGCCACTTGCGGCAATAGCGCTCTTTACCTTGCAGGCCTTCGCCCCGGCGGGTGGCGCGGGAATCCGAACGTCGATGCGTGGCGGAGGACCGTTGGTGACACTGGTGCGTCCCAAGGGAGGGGGACTGTGGTCGCTGATTTGGGCCAACGTGCCTTATGGTGAAGCGCTGCATCCGGATGAATTGTCATCGTTGCCCTGGATGCAGCCTACCGTGACGTCAAAAAAGAAAGGACAGGTGGTGGTGCCTGACAGCGACTCGATGAATTGTCCCCCGCCAGAAATGTTCTTCGGGCAGCCGCGCCGGTTGCGGTTGGTTGCTGACGGCGATGCGGTGACGGGCGTCATTCAGCGACCCCATGGCACAAATTATGCCCAGTGGGTGCATGATCTGTCGCCTTATTATGAGGACACCAAGGGGCAGAAACTGCCGATGCATCCCAAACCTGGCCCTTTTGGTTATCGCAATTGGCGCGGTGTCATCCTGCAATCCGACAAGCGCCGCCGCTCGGCCAATCTGGAACGGTACCTGAATTGGCGCCAGGCGGTTCAAGGTGTACCCAGGGTGGATCTGATTGTCGCCGGCTGGGCCATGGACAACATGAAACCCCTGGATTTCCTCTGGTCGGAACAACCGGTCTTTCCTCTGACACCCGACGCGGAAAGGTCCGCGATCGCGATGATCGAGGCCGCTGAGCATGCGGGCTATGCGCTGTCCGTTTGCATTCGCGACGGGATGGGTGAGAGCGAGACCGTAACCGGGGCAGCGAACGCAGCGAGGCAGGCATTCTTCGACCAAACTCAGCAGCCCTTTATCGAACGCGTTGCTGCGCTTTCGAACCACGCCCGCCCTGACCCCGATGGCTGGCTGGCTGAGTTGCGCTCGGTGGCGATGGCACTCTTTGACGAACAGGTTCTGCCGGGTCTGTCCGAAATGCAGGAGACCCGCCGCGCAAAGGCTGTGGCCGCGCGCAAATCGCTGGTAGGTGCATTCAGCGGCTATGGAGGGCTGGCAAAGAAGATCTACCAGGCTCTTGGACTTAAGCTGCCAGCCAAACCACGCAGGAAGAGGAACGAAGAATGAGAAAAGATCATTCTCAGGTCGGGGAAATCGGCATGAGGTGGTGGCGTAGCGCGATTGACTCCGATACGGGCCGTTCCCGCAAGGCAAGGGCCGAATTGCGCAGGGCTGACACGCCGCTTGCGGTGCTTGGAGTTTCTGCGGTGCACGACCTGAACCGGGCACTGAAGGACTCTGGCTATGGGCTGCACCACCGTGCCGACGGGCCGGACCGGCTGGCGCTGATTGCCGTGGCTCTGGCCCATGTGACCGACGGCCGGGGAGCGGCTGCTGCCCGGCGTTTTGGGGCCGGCGAACCGCCACCGCTGAGTTCGATCAGGTTCAATACACTGATCAGTACGGAGGCCCCGCGTGAGCTGATTCGTCCCCTGGTGCGCGCGCTGAAGATCATCGGAGGCAGCACAGATGCGCGCAAGCTGACCCGGGACCTTTATTGGTGGAACGACAGGGTCCGCACCGACTGGTGCTTTGACTATTACGGCGCAACAGATGCCAAACCGTTGGAAGACGATGAGGAGACCCAAACATGAGCCGATTTCTTCAGTTGCATTATCTTACAGTCTACCCGCTGTCGAACCCCAATCGCGATGATCAGGGGCGTCCGAAGTCGGCGACTTACGGCAGTGCGCCGCGGCTACGGATTTCGAGCCAGGCGCTGAAGCGCGCGGCGCGCCTTTCAGATGTCATGCAGGCCGATCTGGAGGGTCATTTGGGCGAACGAACCCAACGGGTGGGTGATGTGATTCGCGGCACGCTGACGGAAGAAGGCGTTGACGCCGGAAAGGCCTCCGAATTGGCTGCGAAGGTGGCCGATGTGTTCGGCAAAATCGACGAAAAGGCACAAAAGGAGGGTCACATCCGCACCCGCCAGTTGGCTTTCGTGTCACCCGACGAACGGGCGTGTGCTGTTGATCTGGCACGCAAGGCCGCGAATGGTGAGCAGTTGCCCGACATCAAGGACTTGAAGAAAATCGTCCTGCGCCGTGCTGACGGTGCGGCCGACGTCGCCATGTTCGGCAGGATGCTGGCAGATGATCCGGATTTCAACCGCGATGCGGCGGTCCAGGTCAGTCACGCCCTGACCACCCATCGGGCGTTGGTAGAGGACGATTTCTACACTGCTGTCGACGATCTGAAACGTCCCTCGGAAGACGCGGGCGCCGGCTTTGTGGGCGAGGCCGGATTCGGCTCGGGCGTATTCTACACGTACGCTTGCGTGAATAACGCTCTTCTGAAGGAAAACCTTGACGGCGACTCAGCTCTGGCTGCACGGGCGGCAGGTGCGCTGGCCGAGGCATTGGCGACCGCGACGCCCTCGGGAAAGCGGAATTCATTCGCACATCAGACATTCGCGAGTTTCGTGATGGCCGAAAAAGGCGACAGGCAGCCACGGTCACTGGCGGGCGCGTTTTTCAAGCCGGTGACCGGTGAGGATCTGTTGGAAGCTTCGGTCACTGCGCTCAAGCAAACCGCCTTGGCGCTGGATGCGGCGTATTTTGGCGGGGAATCCGAAAGTTCCGAGATCATGCATGTCGCGAAAGGAGAGGGCAGTATCGGCGCAATCAAGGCCTTTGCCATGGCTGCGATGACCGATGACTGACTTTCTGGTTTTCGCCCTGGTCGCGCCTATGGGTGCCTTTGGCGATCTGGCGGGACACGAACGACGTGGTTCACATCACTGGCCTGGCCGTTCGGCGATTCTGGGACTGATCGGCGGTGCCTTGGGAGTGCGCAGGAACGACAGGGATGGTCAGGCCGCGCTGGCCGTCTGGAAAGTCTCCGTATCGGTTTTGTGTGCCGGCGAGGCCTGGCGCGACTTTCACACCGTGCAGACCGTGCCATCAGCCCGAATCAAGCGACCCGCAACCCGGCGTGCGGCGTTGGCGGGATTAAGGAGGACGGACACCGGGCTGATCACGCGGCGTGACTACCGCAGCGATTGTGCGTTTGGCGTGGCTTTGCGGGGTGGGGACATTCCGCCGCTGCAAAAGGCCCTGAAACGCCCGGCATTCACGCCTTACCTGGGCCGCAAAAGTTGTCCGTTGTCGGCGCCAATGAGCCCGAAGACAGTGGTGGCCGACACGCCTGCCGACGCCTTGGCAGGGATAACTCTTCCGCCCTTTCTGAGTCTCGACCCGGCTCGACCGAAGCTGATTGCCTCGGATGAGGAGGTTGGCACAGGCTGGATCGAGACCCGATGGGACGAACCACTGGATCGGGAGGCCTGGCATTTCGGTCAACGCGCCGTTTATCTCCACCGACCGGAGTCGGACGCATGAAGCTTTATCTGTCTCGGCTTACGTTGAACGTCGCTGCCCCAGCCCAGGCGCTGATGCCGCTCTTGAATCCCTCTGATCCCGCGATGGCTGCAGACGCCCACCACCGGCTGATCTGGTCGGTTTTTTCCGATAGCCGCGCGCGGAAGCGGGACTTCCTTTGGCGTTACGACGGCAAGGGAAGGTTCATGACACTCTCGGCGCGGCCACCAATTGAAAATGGGCTTTTCTTGCGGCCGGAATTCAAGGCATTCGAACCACAACTGCAGATAGGCGACAGGCTCCATTACATCCTGCGTGCCAATGCCACCCGGACGCGGCGCATCGATCAGGGCAAGAGTCGGCGAGTGGATGTGGTCATGGACCTGTTGCACCAAGTGCCCTCAGGAATAGGGCGCGCGGAGGCACGACAACGATTGGCCGCCGATGCCGCCGCCGCCTGGATGAAAGGACAGGGGAAAAAGAAGGGGTACCGACCACTGTCAACGATTTCCGAAAGTTACTTTACTCTGGAGATGGGGCGCAAACGACGCGAAGGTGCGACCTTTGGTATCCTCGATCTGCGCGGAGAGATCGAGATTACCGACCCCACTGAATTCTTGACCGCGCTGGCGCAGGGATTCGGCCGGGCCAAGGCCTGGGGCTGCGGGCTGATGTTGATCCGCAGGGCACGATGAACCTTCCGGGCCTCCCACCGCCCAAGCCGATTCCGCTTAAGGAAAGGGCGGCGATGGTGTTCGTTGAACGAGCGCGAATTGATGTAAAGGACGGTGCCTGTGTCGCCATAGGCGCCGACGGGATGCGAACGCACATTCCCATCGGCGGTATCGCCTGCCTGATGTTGGAGCCCGGTGCCCGAATCAGCCACGCTGCTGTTGCGCTGGCAGGAAGGGCGGGCACACTGGTGACTTGGGTGGGAGAGGGAGGCGTTCGGCTCTATTCTGCTGGTCAGCCAGGCGGAGCCCGGTCCGACAACTTGCTGTGGCAAGCGCAACTAGCGCTTGACGACAGCGCCCGCCTAAGAGTGGTCCGCGCCATGTATGCTCGCCGTTTCGGGGAAGAGCCGCCTGCGAGGCGCTCCATCGAACAGTTGCGCGGGATCGAAGGGCAACGTGTACGTCACGCATATGATCTTTTGGCAAGCCGTTATGGGGTGAAATGGACCCGGCGAAAGTATGACGTCGCTGATTGGGACAGCGGCGATATCGCCAACCGTTGCCTCTCATCGGCTACTGCGTGTCTGCACGGGCTTACCGAAGCCGCAGTTCTGGCCGCCGGATATGCACCCGCCATTGGCTTTCTCCATACCGGCAAACCGCGCAGTTTCGTCTATGATATTGCGGACATTTGGAAGCTTGATACGGTTGTACCCGAGGCGTTTCGTATCGCCGCGAAAGCACAAAAGGGCGCTCTGCCAATGACTCCGGAACGGTCAGTACGTCTGGCGTGCCGCGACGCCTTCCGAAAATCAGGCCTTCTGGGCAAGATCATCCCAGGTATCCATGAATTGTTGGAGGCCGGAAACCTGCCAAAACCCACTCCTCCGCCGGAGGCGCTGAATCCCGCTTTTGAAGAAGTGACGAGCGGTGATGCTGGTCATCGCGGTTAACAACGCGCCCGCCAATCTTCGCGGTCGACTGGCGGTTTGGCTGCTGGAAATTCGGGCAGGTGTCTATGTGGGAAAATACTCGGTACGCGTGCGTGAGCGCATCTGGATTCAGGTCGAAGCTGGTATCGGCCAGGGCGATGCAGTGATGTGCTGGGCCGCACCAAATGATCAGGGCTTCGACTTTGCAACCGTCGGCCACAATCGCCGCATGCCTCGGGAATTTGACGGGTTGAAGCTCGTCAGCTTCGCACCGCTCGAGCAGGTTAAAGATGCAGAGTGAACGGCATGGCGGCACTCTCAGCGTTTGGTAAAGTTCCCTACTTGAAGATAACACCGAAATTTCAATAGATTCCAGACAGTCTGTTCCCCGCACACGCGGGGATGAACCTAAATTCCGTGTTCCATGACATGGGTTTCCATGCTGTTCCCCGCACACGCGGGGATGAACCGCGGGCAGGCCGGCTTGTTGCGCTTCTGGAGAACTGTTCCCCGCACACGCGGGGATGAACCGCCGCACGGAGTGTATTCATGGCCTGCGATGATCTGTTCCCCGCACACGCGGGGATGAACCGCACGTAGGTATCGCCTGCCGTCACGCCCGGAACTGTTCCCCGCACACGCGGGGATGAACCGACTGACATGTTTTTGAACTTGATGACGCACGCCTGTTCCCCGCACACGCGGGGATGAACCGAAAAGCACATGGTCAAGGGGTCCACACTGGAACTGTTCCCCGCACACGCGGGGATGAACCGGGGAAGTAGTCGCCGTCGATCTCGTAGAAGATCTGTTCCCCGCACACGCGGGGATGAACCGGTTGAATGTACCACGTGCGTTTGCATACACCCCTGTTCCCCGCACACGCGGGGATGAACCGGCGTTTTGCGAGCGGTCGTAGTAGAGCGCATCCTGTTCCCCGCACACGCGGGGATGAACCGACGCGACCACCGAAGCCCGTGAGGTCTGGATGCTGTTCCCCGCACACGCGGGGATGAACCGGCCCCGTGCGCGAACGTGATCCGGACCGGTCCCTGTTCCCCGCACACGCGGGGATGAACCGGCAAAACGATCGACGGCGAGTGGTTCGACATCCTGTTCCCCGCACACGCGGGGATGAACCGTGATCGCGCTCCACGATGTCGATTACGCGCTCCTGTTCCCCGCACACGCGGGGATGAACCGTGGGAGATCGACAAGACGGCGGGCGGGACTGGCTG
>JAPOVX010000204.1 GCA_026707935.1 Paracoccaceae bacterium | reverse complement strand
GGGGTGCTGATCACGTCACGAATACGGCGACCCAGATCCAGATCTTTTCGACCCTCGGAGGACAGGTTCCGGCCTTCGCGCATCATTCCCTCCTGACGGGCAGCCAGGGCGAAGCGCTGGCGAAACGCGCGGGGTCCCTGTCTGTCAGGGATTTGCGCGATGCCGGGATCGAGCCCATGGCCCTGCTCAGCCAGCTCGCACGCCTCGGGACATCGCGCGCAATCGAAATCAGGGAATCACTGGACGATCTCGCATCGGAATTCGATCTGTCCGACTTCGGGACTGCGCCAGCGCGATTCGACGAAAAGGAATCCACAGCCCTGACGGCCCGGCACCTTGCCACGATGCCTTCCGAATCGGTCCTGGAAGACCTGCTGTCGATCGGCGTCCCCCAAGAGATGGCGACCGAATTTTGGCAAACCATTCGCGAAAACATCACGTCAAGGGCAGACATTCGATACTGGTGGAATGTTTGCATGCACGGCGCCGAACCCTTGGTTGATCCAGAAGATGCGGAATTCGTAGAGGAAGCACTGGCATTGTTGCCTCCGGGGCCATGGGACGGAGACGCCTGGGCGTCCTGGACCCGGCAGGTCAAGGAAAAGACGGGGCGACGGGGCCGGTCGCTTTTTCTTCCGCTGCGAAAGGCCTTGACGGGCAGTCCGCGCGGACCGGAAATGGCGAAACTCATGCCTCTGATGCAAAGGACCGGAAGCTGAGCCAAAAGACCTGTCGTCGAGCGGCCGGTTGCCTGAACAGGGATGCGCATTTCCGAAAGCACGTTTGAGTAGTCGGATCGGAAGGCGTTCGGCGCACCCGGGGCTGACTCCCGAAGAGGCGGAACGAGACGCATGGCACCGAAAAAGCGTGGCGGCCTGCATTGTGCGGCATGACGGCCCGGGTACTCGGTTCCCGGCAAGAGATGTCCCGGCCGGGTGCCAGGTCCTTGAACCAGGAGTCGAGACATGACCCCTGGGGGTTCGCCGGAAACCGATGCGTCCCCGAACCAGCGAAGAGGCAATGTACCAGCCCCGTGTCGACGGCCATGACACACCACATTTGCCGCCTGAAAACAGCCGGCAATCCACCCCGGTGACGCCGGACTGACATTCCGATTGCCGCGCCAGGACGGTACCGTGGCCAGGTGCGAAGTATCGCATCCCGACAGGAAGGAGGCGTCTGGACAGCCACCGGGGCGCCCAACTCCTGACTCTGTGGGCGAGTGGCTTGAATGTATCGGTTCCAGGCAAATGGCAGTATTTTGTCAAATTGATGCCAAAGAGAGTCACATGTGACCCTGCAGGCTCTGGAAACCAGCGCTCATGCGCTCACTCCTGATCCGATCACGGATGAGGAAGGGACACAATGTTGCGCGCCGTCCTGTACCTGTCCGGAAGGTGGCGATCACGGATGATGAGGCGGCTACGCTTCCTGGATTGGCCGGTGCGGACCTTTCGCCGGTGGAAGGCGGCTCGACAGGGACACCAAGGCGCGGCAATCGAACCTTCTCGGCATCCACAAGGCGTTGCACATCCTCTTCACGGACCCGGCGCGCGGTCATGACTGGATCGGGGAGGAGAACGCGGCCTTAGGCGGAACAAGCGCCCTCCGCGTCATGCTGGGCGGGGAGCTGACGGACCTGATGCGCGTGCGCCGCTATCTCGATGCAGAGCGTGGCGCCTGGTGATCCGGCCCGTGGATGTTCCCGCCGCGCTCGTCCACAGGACGGGTTCGGTCCGGATCGTCCGCAGTGCCTATTCCCCGATCGATCACTTCGAAGACATAGCCGAACCGGACGACTGGCGGCTTCTGATCTCGGCGGAGCAGAAGACCAACCGGCGGCTGATGGATTCGATCGGCAATCTCGACCTGGTTTCGCCTGGGCGACGGGTCGGCGGTCCGGGCGCAAGCTACCTGATGGCGCCCTTCACCCGCACCAGACCGGACCGTCCCAGCCGGCTTTCGGACGGGCGTCCTGGCGTGCTCCATGTTGCGGGCGATTTCGAGACGGCCGTGCACGGGACGATCCATCACCATGGGCGCTTCATGGCAGCGACGAAACAGGACCCGGGTTGGACAGCGCAGTTCCGGGAATTGGTACTGGGGGTCGAAGGTGACCTGGAAGATCTGCGTGAGACAAGGGTGGCCACGCTGCGCGACCCCGACGACTACGGTCCGGTACAGGCAGGCCTTCGGGGTGGCCGTTCGTGTCGGGGAAGGGCAGGGAAGAGTCTGTCCGGGCGTCCGGGGAGACGGGGATTGCGCAGGGCTGTTTTTTCCAGACCTTGCACGGTCACCCATGCAGCGCCGGCGTCCGGACTGTCATGGGAACGGGG
>JAPOVX010000309.1 GCA_026707935.1 Paracoccaceae bacterium | reverse complement strand
CTCGACGAGTTCGCCATGTTCGAAGACAGCCTCGTACCAACGGAGGGTGAAGCCCGCGGGCGGGAAGGTGACGTAGGCGCGCGTATCGAAGGAGATGATGACAACGATTATCGAGGGCGCGACCAGAAGGACAAGGGAGAAGACTGCCACGGCGAGCACCAGGCCAATCCCGACCACGTCAACCGGCGAACGACCGCGAAACCACTTCATGCGTCGTGGCCTTTCGTCCATTTGGTGAAATGATTGGTCAGGAGAGCGATCGCCACAAGCACCATCAGGCAGGTTACCATCAGGATCAGCGAGCTGACGGACCCCTTCGACCATTCGAGCGAGAATACCACCTGCTCATAGATCATGGTGGCCGCGTTCAGGTAATTTCCGCCGCCAAGAATCTGCGGGACGACAAAGGTGGTGTAGGTGAGGGTAAAGACGAGCGCCGACCCGGTGCCGATGCCCGGCACGCTGAGCGGAAGGATCACCGTCCGTAGCGTGCCGATACGCGACGCGCCAAGATTCTCGGAGGCTTCGACGAGACTCCTGTCATGGCGGCTCATGACCGCGATCAGCGGCAGGATCATCACCGGCAAATGGATCTGCACCATCCCGATCAGCACGGCCCAATGCGTGTTCATGATCCGGAGCGCCTGGTCGATCAGGCCAAGCTGCAGCAGCGTCGAATTCAGGACGCCGCGCCCGCCGAGAATGACCAGCCATGCATATGTGCGGACAATACCGCTGGTCAAGAGAGGGGCGATCGTGAGCACCAGGATCAATCGCTTCGTCCAACGGCCGCCGGTGAGGAAGAGATAGGCGACAGGGTATCCGAACAGGAGGCAGAGCGCCGTCGTCGAGAGCGCGAGATTCATGGAGCGCTGGAAAGTGATCCAGTAGAGTGGATCGGTCAATGCGTTGGTGAGGTGCGCGAGCGAGAAAGTCTGCGAAACGATGGCGCCGCGGGAGATCTCGAAATCGGAGAAGCCGAGCGAAAGGAGAATTGCGAAAGGTATCACGGCGACCACGATCAGCACGACGATCGCCGGAACGGCCGGCCAGATTCCGCGGCCGGACAGGAGCGCATCGGCAACCTGTTCTCCGAAGCCGGGTGGCGTGATGCGCCGATGAATCGCCGCCTCGGCCATCAGCCGGGATAGACCGAACAGGAGGCAGGATCGATCACGGAAAGGCTGACCCGGGAACGGTCCATGACCGGGCGATCACGCTCCTGGCGCATCGCGGAGACGCGGATGACGTTTCCGTCCGAGGCCTCGACGTGATACTCGATCAGCGGACCGACATTGCGGTGAAACGAGACCGTGCCCTTCCAGGGCCCGGCTTCAGGCGGTCCGAGCCGAAGGTTGTGGGGGCGCGTCATGACCTTGACGCCGCCCGTCAGGTCGGTCATGACCGTCTGACCGTCGGGCAGCCTGACGTGCCCCGTTTCGGCCCGGGTTTCCCAAAAATTGGACACGCCGATGAAGTCCGCGACGTAGGCGGTGGCGGGGCGGTCAAAGATCTCGTCGGGGCTCGCGACCTGTTCGATTTTGCCGCCGGACATCACAGCGATCCGGTCGCTCATCGTCAGCG
This sequence comes from Paracoccaceae bacterium, assembly GCA_026707935.1. Lineage (GTDB taxonomy): Bacteria > Pseudomonadota > Alphaproteobacteria > Rhodobacterales > Rhodobacteraceae > JAPPHA01. Next base: position 15,231 of record JAPOVX010000309.1, on the reverse strand, counting down.
CCTCTTCCTGGTCGTGGGTCACGAATATCGACGTGAGACCGAGGCGCTTGATGAGCTGGCGCAGCTCGACCTGCATTGACCCTCGCAGCTTGGCATCAAGAGCGTTGAACGGCTCGTCGAGAAGAAGGACGCGGGGCTCCATCACCAGAACCCGCGCAATGGCGACGCGTTGCTGCTGCCCGCCGGAAAGCTGTGACGGGTAACGATTCTCGAACCCGGTGAGCGACACGGTCTCGAGTACCGAGGCGACCCGCTGCGCCACCTCGGCGCGCGGCTTGCTGCGCATCCGCAGGGCGTAGCCGACGTTGCGCGCAACGGTGAGGTGAGGGAAGAGCGCGTAGCTCTGAAACACGACGCCGACCGGGCGGCGATTCACGGGCACGTCGACAATGTCCTGCCCGTCGATCTCGATCGTGCCGCCGTCAGCCTCCCAGAAACCCGCGACGCAGCGCAGCAGCGTGGTCTTGCCGCAGCCGGACGGGCCGAGGAGCGTCACGATCTCGCCCTCGGCTACGTCCAGCGTAAAGTCCTGAAGAACCCTCGTGGCGCCGAACCGCTTGCCGACGGCCCCGATTCCAAGAACCGGGGCGGTGGTTTCGACAGTGTTCGAAGGACCCGCGGGTCCTTGCATCATGCTGCGAACATGCGGTCGAAGGTTTCGACAGTTTCGCCTCTGAGCGGCGCGAAAATCGGCCAGTCGAGCGAGGTTGTGCTGTCGAGTTCGGCCATCGTTGACGGCACGTACGGCGCCGCTTCCGGAGCGACCGGGATGCCTTTGACAACAGTTCCGAAGTAAATCGGAGCGCTGCCCGCCATCTTCTGAATACCCTCTGTCAACAGGATGTCGGCGAATTCGTGCACCAGGTCTCCCGTACCTTCTGCCGTGTTGACGAAGTGGACAATGTTCGTCGGCAGCATGAGGGGGCCGGGTTCCGTCACCTTGACATAGCCGATCGGAAGGCCCGCGCCGGCCGCAAGCGCCGTGTTGACATGCCAAAGAGGCGCAAGATCCACCTCACCGCGCTCGATCATCTGCTGCAGAAGCGGCGGGCTGCGTCCCACCAGCGGGTCGAGTTCCTGCCACTTGTTCAGTGCAAACGCCATGTCGTCCTGCGGCATTCCGAAGGCTTCGCAGGTCGCGGCCAGCACTCCGAGCCCGAGATTTGACTGCGGTCGGCACATGCCGATGCGACCGTTGTATTCGCCGCTCCACAAACCGGCCCACGTCGTCGCCGGGTTTGCGATCTTCGAGGTGTCGTAGGCGATGCCGATGCCTTCGAACCAGATCGGTTGACCAACATCGTACCCGTAGGGCATGAAGCGGGGGTCGACGTTGCCGGAATTCGGGATTTTCGAGAAATCCAGCGGTATCAGCACGTCTTCGGCCAGCGCGTTGATGATCGCAGGCGATCCCATCACCGCGAGGTCATAGGGCGAGTCGCCCCGCGCCGCCTTGATCTGCGCCAGGGCCTCGGCCGAGAGTCCGCCGATGACGCGCAGGGAAATCCCCGGATTGCGGCGACCGAGCTCTTCGCCCGCCGCGATGAGCGGCGCGTCGGATTCATTGCCGTAGCCCACCATCACAAGCTCGCGGCTCTGGGCGCGCAGGATTGATGGACTCGCAAGGGTCGTGGCGGTGGCAAGGCCACCCAGGACCGTACGTCGGGTCAAATGCATAGTATTCACCTCCGATGATTTTTCATTTGCAGGGAGAACCTGGCGGGCGGCCGCCCGAGATTCAGCACCCTGCGCGCTTGTACCATTTTTGCGGCATGCTTTGAAAGAGTTTCTGGAACCGGAAGGAAGGCGCGCGGCCCTGCCCGCTTCGTTGCGCCGGCGCCGCCAGCGGCGACCAGCGTGGACACTTCGCCTTTGGAGGAGATCCGCGCCCGTGACCTGGCCGCTTGAGTCAAGTTCGCCTCGCCTCTCGAAATTGGGCGCAGCAGGTGCTGGCCTGCGCGCGCAAATGATCGGCGAAGGGCGAGACCAGCGGACGCGAGCGCGGGCTTTGTCTGGCATTCCTGATCGTTCCGCCGATCACCATGACGGTCGTGCAGACGTGATTGGCAACGGAAACGGCAGTGTCAGGTCTGCTCGTGATGACGACAACGCGACAGGGTTCCCCGGGCAGCGCAGGCGCCATTGCCAGCGCGGCGTTTGCCGCTTGGGGGTTGACCGTTTCGCCATTCCCGAGCTGGCAGTACGCGAGGGGTCCGCTACTCCGATTGCCTTGCCATAAAACCGGCTCGGCAAGTTCCGGGGGGCGGAAGCGGCGCCCGGGCCGAGCCGAAATCGCTTCGCTCCGGATGCAGCCCGTGCTCTTCTGGTGGCCGGGATATGAGCGGTTCGTCACGGCCGACTCGCCGGATAGCCCGGCGCCGCTCATTTTCAGGGTGTTCAATGCGGGCTTGCGTTTTATTGTCAACCATCAGATTCCGAAAGATGCGTTTGTGCGATACACTTCTCGCATACGTATCAGTTACGCCGAGGAGCACATCGACATGAATTTCGAGCAGCGAATGCGGGAGATTCGACACGAGCCATCGTCCGACGCGCCGGGAGATCCGGAAAGATTGCGCCGCATCGCACTCACCAAGACAGAGATGATGACGCAGGGCGAGGCGATCAGCGCGACGCTTGCGGCCAACGCAGAGCATTTGGCCTTGATCGGCGGCGAACTTGCGAACCGGTCGATCCGGAAGATCGCGATCGTCGGTTGCGGCGACAGCTGGATTGCGGGAATCGCAGTGCGCCATGCCATGGAACGTCTCCTGGGCGCCGCGGCCGAGCCTTGCGAGGCGTTCGACTTTGCCACCTATGGGCTCGAAGTCATCGACGCCGACACGGTGGTGATCGGCCTCAGTTCGAGCGGCAAGACCAGGCCGGTGATCGACGGGCTGAAGGGCGCCGCCGCGCGCGGCGCCTATGCCATCGGGTTATCGAACACGCTCGGATCTCCGTTGATGGAGGAGTTCCAGGTTGCGCTGCATATCCGCGCGACCCGCGCCGGTTGGCCGACGCAATCGAGCACAGCGGCGATGGCGTTGATGCTCGCGCTGACCGCGTCTGTGGGCGATGCGCGAGGCGCTGACGCCTCGGCCTTACGCACCGCGCTCGAGGAGTTGCCCGGTCAGGTTGACGCGGTGGCGCAGCGATTCTACGGCCCCGCGCAAGAGGTGGCTCGCCGCCTTGCCCGCGCCGACCTCGTTCTTCTGACCGGCGCCGGTCCTTACCTTGCGGCAGCTGAAGTCGGTTCCGCCAAGCTGGGGGAACTGGCGCCGATCCATGCATACGCATTGCAGTTGGAGGAATATCACCATTACCGCACGCAAAAGGCCGGCGATCCGCTTTTCCTCATCGCGCCCGACAGGGCAAGCCATATCCGTGCGCTCGAGACCGCGATCATGAGCCGTGGCATCGGGGGATTCTGCGTCGCGCTCGTTCCTGAGGGCGAGACCGAGATCTCCGAGGTCGCAGACGTTGCCTGGCACCTTCCCGAGGTGGCCGAGGAGACCCGACCCGTTGTCTATTGCGTGCCGCTGCACCTTTTCGGTTACCACGCCGCGGTCGAGCGTGATGCGATCGGCCTTGGAGCACCGCGGCTCGGAGGATGACGTGATTCCGGATCTTGTTGTGGTCGGGGGCCTGACGGTCGACAATGTCGTGGCAGCCGACGGGACTGTCGCGCTTGAACAGGCAGGGGGAAACGGGGCCTATTCGGCCGTCGGTTTGCTGATGTGGCGGCCGAGCGCAGGGCTGGTGAGCGCGGCGGTCGAAAGCTATCCCCGCAGAGCGCTCGAGCGTCTGAAGGCCGGCGGCGTCGATCTTGGAGGGGTTCGATGGTTTGATGAACGGCTCGAATCCTGCGACTGGTTCATTTATGATGCCGGCGGCAATCGTGAAGAGGGGCTGAAAAGCCCGCCCGCGGCACTGGAAAAGGCCGGCTTTCCCACCGACCGCCTGAGTGCGCGCGAGGTTGAACGCTGGCGCACGACACTTTCGGAGCGCGATACCTCGGGGGAGATCAGCTATTCCGGTTTTCGCGATCGCCACCCGCTGACACCTGCCCAGATCCCGCCGGAGTGGCGTAAGGCCCGCGGCGTCCACCTCGCGCCCAGCCAGCCCGACGTGATGGTGACAATGCTTGACCATTTCGCGGCCGGCGGGACTCGCTTCACTGCGGATCCGGGTTGTCAGCTTGCCGCCCGCCGGCTGGATGAGATTGCGCCGATTCTCGCTCGCCTTGACGCCTTCCTGCCGAGCGAAGTTGAGCTGCGGGCGCTCGTTCCCGGTGCCGGTCTTGAAGACGCGCTGGCCGAGCTTGCCTCGCGCTGCCCCGGCGCGGTCGCGGTGAAACTGGGTCCGAAAGGCGTGCTGGTCCGGGACCGGGGAACTGGCGTCGCGGTGGAGGTGCCGGCGGTTTCCGCGCATGCGGTCGATCCGACCGGGGCGGGAGACAGCTTCTCCGGCGGGTTCCTTGCCGGGCTTGTTGAAACCGGCGACGCAGTGGCGGCGGCGCGGTTCGGTGCAATCTCGGCGGCGCGGATCGTGGCGGCGTTTGGCGCCGACGGGGCGCTTCCGGCGGACCGCGAAGCTGCGCGTGCCGCGTTCGATCACTATCAAGAGGTCGCGTCATGACTGTTGAAAATCTCCGGGCGGGGCCCTTGTTATTCGCGGCCCGCCATCACCGTACTTGCAACCGGTTCATGGACGCCGTGGGGTTGGCGTGAACCGGCGCGATTTCGAAGGCTATCGCCGCGGTGCTCCGGCCATCCGCTGGCCGGGGGACGCGCGCCTGGCTGTCTCGATCGTCGTAAACGTCGAAGAAGGGGCCGAGCTGGCCCTGGGAGCGGGCGACGCGCGCAACGAGCATATCTATGAGGTGGTCGAGGCGATCGAAGGCGACCGGGATCTGTGCATGGAAAGCCATTTCGAGTACGGGCCGCGCGCGGGCTGGCCCCGGATCCGGAACGTGCTGCGCGGGCGCGGGATTCGCGCAACGCTGAATGCCTGTGGCCGCGCTGTGGCGACGACGCCCTGGATCGCCGCTGATGCGGTTGCTGATGGTCATGAGGTCGCCGCCCATGGCTGGCGTTGGGAGCGGCACGTGGACATGGACGAGTCGACGGAACGCCGCGCGATCGCGCGTACGGTCGAGGCCATCGCCCGTGCCGCGGGAGTGCCGCCCGTCGGCTGGCACACGCGGTCCGCGACCTCGCTCGCCACACGCGACCTGCTCATTGAGCAGGGCGGTTTTCTTTACGACAGCAACGCCTATAACGACGATTTGCCCTACACGGTCGATACCAAGGAGGGCCCGCACGTCGTGTTGCCGTATGCCTTCGATTCCAACGACATGCGCTTCTACAATGGCGGCGGCTTTGTCTTCGGCGAAGACTTCGCGCGCTACTGCATCGCCGCATTCGAGTACCTCTGGCTCGAAGGCGCGTCGGCCCCGCGCATGCTGTCAATCGGACTGCACACGCGGATCATGGGGCGGCCCGGACGGATCGGCGGCCTAGAAGCGTTTCTCGATCATGCCCTGTCTCGGGGGGGCGTCTGGTTCGCAACCCGGGCTGAGATCGCGCGGGCCTGGCGCACGGGACTGGGACTGCCGGAATGGACGCCGCGACGGTGCCCGCCCGGCTTTGCACCCGAGGAAGGGCGTCCCGCATGACCTGCAACCTCGTGGTCCATCGCGGCGCATGGCCGGACATGACCTGGCCAATCGGTGCGCGGCCAGCGCTTGCCGCGCACATGGACCGCGGGCCGGCGCATGCCGGTTGGCGAAGGTGCAGTGGGATCGCGGTATCCAGGCGGCTCTTTTTGTTGGCGGCGGATCTCGACCGCGCCGCCGCCGCAACCTCGCGGGTCGCAGGGACGCTTTCGCGAGGATTCTTGCGCCGCGGCGCCGGCTGCAATTGGACAAAGGGATTTTTTGCCAGGCGGGCGAGCCGCTGTGCCTCGAATGGTAACGTAGATGGCCTTCCCTGTCGCGGAACCTCGTGGCTGATCGCTGTGCCCCGTATGTGCGGCGGGCTGGCCCGAAAGCGTGACCTTCGGTGGATCGCACGACACTACGACATCGCTGGTGCGCCGGCCCTCTCCGTGTCATGAGGATTGCGCTTGTCAATCCGAACACCAACGCGGGGACGACGGCAGCAATGGTCTCAATTGCCTCCGATGTGGCCGGCGCGCGGGCGCGGGTCGAGGGGTATACAGCCCGTTTCGGCGTTCCGCTCATCACTGAGCCCGGAGAGCTCGACCGGGCCGCGAAAGCGGTCGCCGCGCTCGCGCCCTCGCTTTCGGCCGCCGACGCCGTCATAATCGCGGCCTTCGGTGATCCCGGACTCGCCGCGCTTCACGCCGCGCTCGACGTGCCGGTGACGGGCATTGCCGAGGCGGGCATGGCCGAGGCCGGTGTGAACGGGCGGCCGTTCGCAGTGGTCACGACAACACCAGGGCTTGTCCCGCGCATTGCGTCGACCGCCGCCCGTTACGGACATCCGGGGTATGCAGGGACCTGGACGACCGACGGCGATCCGACGGCGCTCACCGCCGACGCCGCCGCGCTTGAGGATGCGCTTGCCAGGGCGATCCGTAGCGCCGCCGACAGCGGGCGTGTCGAGGCGGTCGTCATCGGCGGCGGCCCGCTCGCTATGGCCGCCAGGGCGTTGTCCGCGGCGGCGCCGGTTCCACTCGTCGAGCCGGTTCCGGCAGCCGTGCGTCTGTCGTTTCTGCGCCTTGGAGCAGGGATTCCGGTATGAAACGGACACTGGTCGTCGCCGATCGCATCGTGTGCGGGTTTGCCGCCGACGGAGTCCCCGAGATTCGCGAGGACGCGGCCATACTGATCGAGGCCGGCAAAATCGCCCTGATCGGGGAGGCGCGCTCGCTTCGGCGCGATTATCCCGAGGCAAGGGAGGTCGGCGGCCGCGGCCGGGTTGCGATTCCTGGCCTCATCAACGCGCATCATCACGTCGGGCTGACGCCGTTCCAACTTGGCGCCCGGGACCAGCCGCTCGAACTCTGGTTTCCCGAACGGCTCGTCATGCGCGACGTCGATCCGCGTCTCGATACGCTGTTCTCGGCGTTCGAGATGATTGCTTCGGGTGTCACGACGGTGCAGCATTTGCACAGCCGCGCGCCCGGCGATGCCGATGCCGTTCTCAGCTGCGCCGAAGCGATCATCCGCTCTTACACCGAGATTGGAATGCGGGCGTCATACTCGTTCGCCCTGCGCGATCAGAACCGGATGATCTACGACGCCGACGAAGTCTTTGTGGCGTCGCTTCCAGCCGCCCTACGCCGGCCGGCGGCAGCCTATCTCTCGAACTTCGCACTGCCGCTTGAGGCTCAAATAGACGTTTTTCACGCGCTTCGCGCGCGTTGGGCCGAAACGGACCTGATCGGTATCCAGATCGCGCCTTCGAACCTCCACTGGTTGTCCGACGCCGCACTCGAGGGTGCCGCGCGTATGGCCGAGGACACGGGGGCGCCTGTTCACATGCACCTCCTCGAAACACCCTATCAAGCCGAATACGCGCGCCGCCGAACCGGTGGTTCGGCGCTGGCCTTCATAGACCGCTTCGGTCTGGTCGGACCGCAGCTCACAATCGGGCACGGCGTCTGGATGTCTGGCGAGGATATAGAACTGCTTTCGGATCGGGGCGGGTGCCTGTGCCACAATTGTTCGTCCAATCTCCGGCTAAAGAGCGGCACGGTTAACCTGAACGCCTTTCTGGCCCGCGGCGTGCGCGTTGCGCTGGGCATCGACGAGGCGGGCATCAACGATGATCGCGACATGCTTCAGGAGATGCGGCTCGCCTTGACGCTGCACCGGCCGGCAGGCCACGACGCACCCTGCCCCGGGGCGACCGACATCCTGCGCATGGCCACCGAACACGGTGCTGTGACGACACCATTTGCCGGCCGGATTGGACGATTGGCGCCCGGCATGGCCGCCGATGTCGTGCTGCTCGACTGGGCAACCGTTACGGGCCCCTGGCAGGATCCGGCAATTCCGCTGATTGACGTCCTCCTTCGGCGGGCGAAGGCCGCCGCGGTCGAAACGGTTATCATCGGCGGCGAGACGGTCTATTACCAGGGCAGCTTCATGCGGGTGGACCGGCAGGCCGTCCAAGGGGAAATAGCACGTGCGCTGGGGCGTCCGGATTCAGAGGCGGAAGCGTCGCTTCGACGCCTGGCATCCGATTCGATGGAACCGGTGCGCGATTTCTACAGGGACTGGCTCTGAAGTGGAGTTCGAGCCTGCCAACCGCTTGACCGGCGCGCCGGCACCAGGACGGCCCTTTGCGATTTCGACATTTGCAAGGCACAGGCGGGCAATCCATGCCCTCAAGGGTCTGAAACTGTGACCCATTCCTTGCCGGATTTTCTGATCCAGGCGCCAATTGCTGTGCCTGTACGGTCTTTGATATATATATAAAACAACGACTTACACTACTGGCCCAACGTACATTGAATTGTAACCGTTCGGCGACGGTGTGAACCACACTCCTGAAAAAGACGCCTTGCATAGCCCCATGACGAGCGTCTGCGTTTCCTCCCTTTCGTCGCGCTTTCACAACAGGTTACGAGGCAGCGCAAGCACCATTTCCCATGACTGCAGGACTTTCCCACGCTGGTTCCGTTTGATTTTTCTTGACGGCGGTCATCGCTGCGTTGGACGCGCCCGTGCGCGCGATGGCGATATCGCCATCGATTGTCACGGTCGGCCCGACGGTCCCGCGTTGCCTGCCCGCGCGTCCCCGGGGCGATGCGGGCGCTCCACGCCGAACTGATGAGAATCCCCGACTTCCGCCGGAGGCAGGGACGCAAGCACACGGTGGCCTGCGTGCTGTGCGTACACATCCTCGCTGAAATCGCCAACATGAAGGGCTGCCTCGCCGCCGCGCAGTTCGCGAGAGCGCTGTCGCAGGAGGAACTGGAGGCCGTCGGTGCCTGGAGGAACCGCAGGACGGGCCTGTGCGAGCCGCCTTCCAAGTCCACGATCCATCGGGTCGTCCAGATGATCGACCCCGAGGCGCTCGAGGACGTGGTCGGCCGCTATTGCGGGCCCCGGCTTCCCCTTGCCCGGGCGCTTGCAGCTGAGAGTGCGCACGATTTTTGATGGCGGGTTGATCCCGGTTTTTTGTGGTTTCCTGTTTCGGAAGCGATCCTCAACTCTACGGCAGGGGATCCAGGAAAACGACGGTCGGTCGCCGATTCAGTTACTTGTCGGGAATGACGTAGCCCAGGTGCGGTACGCCCGCTTCGTCTTCCATTATCGGTCCCAACACGGTGATCGGATGCGTTGCGGACGTTTCGAATACCTGGCGGCAACTCATGTCGAGAACATGGGGTTTGGGGTTCTCGACGGCCCAGAGATCGGCGAGTGAATCGGCGGAGAGTCCGAACACGACCGCGCGAACCCCGGCAAAGAATGTTGCTCCGGCACACATGGCGCAAGGCTCCGCACTGACATACATGACGAGTTCGGAAAGTTCCCGCGTGTGAAACCTCCGGCTTGCCGCGCTCATGAGGTTGATCTCGGAATGGCGGGTGAAATCGTTTTCCGTGAACTCGGTGTTTTCCGCCTCCAGCACGATGTTGCCATGCCTGTCGGCAAGCAGGGCAGCAAAGGGCTTGTTGCCTTTCTTGCGGGCATTCGACGCAAGTTCGATCGCCCGCGACATCAGTTTTTCATGGTCAAGACTGTCAAGTTCAGCCTTGGTCAGCGTGTTCATGAGATCGGTCCTTTCGTGCGTGGTTTTCGCGTTCGCGCAGCCGGTGCCATCGCTCCGATTTCGCATCATTATCCATGCTATTGGCCGTGGTGGTCAAGAATGCCATCCAGCCATTGAGCCTGGGTTCGGGATCCCCGTCGAGATCGACGCGGTGTCAGACGGCATTGTCGTCCGCCGTCCGGGCGACCTGCTCGAGACTTGCGGGTTTGCCGAACATCGGGTCGTACAGGATCGTTCATTCGTGAGCGTGAAGCCGGGTGCCGTGTTCGGCTACCAGGAATCTGTTCAGCCGCGTGGCGGCGCACTGTCCCCCTGCCCTGGCCGACAGGTTTGCCAGGTGCGTGACAGCCTAGTGTCCTGTCACAGTGATTTTGACGGTTTGGGGCGCTGTCATTTCAGTATTGGTAAGCTGTCTGGATCAACGAGCACGCGGATACTTCAGGGGCGTCCGGGGATGCGTCGATCAGCCTGGCACGGTCGAGATTGGTGACCTTCTGGTAAAATGTAACAGGGTGTGCGACATCAGGCGTGTAACCGGTAACGATTTTGCATATATGACCGGAAACGGATTGAAAATTGTTACCGGTTATATTCATGGTAGAGTATCCGGCAACAATAACCGAGGACAAACCGATGACACATGCCAATGCATCCGTCAACGAACGGGTAAATCGATCACGTGAACGTCGGCGGCGGGCTGGTTTGAAGCGTGTGGAAGTTTTCATTCCCGTCGATCAGGCCGACAAGCTGAAAGCCTACGCTGCCCAGTTGCGCGAAGGTTCGGAGTCGGAGGCAGTCAGGGAAGCACGGATGCTGATTGCGAAGGCGTACAGGCAGTACCGTGCAAAATGCCTCGACAACATTGACATTGATCCTGAAACGGCCGGACTGGCCGATGCCGCGGTGGTCGCAGCTGCGCTTATGCATCGCGGAAACTCGGAAGCCTATATCCTTGGGCGAATGCTCAGCAGGTTGGCAAAGTAATGCCGCTCACCGCAATCCAGCAGTCTGTTGCCGAGGTTCTTCGCATCTTCCGCTCGAAACGCAGTTATGTCGCCGGCGGTGCAGCCTTGAACCGTAAATGGTCGAGACTGTCTGACGACATGGATATCTTTCAGGATGACAGGGACCGTCTCCCTCACTCCGTCGTTCCAGAGCTTGAGGCGCTACGGAAAGCGGGTTTTGCTGTCGAACTCACGAACGACAACGACCTTGTTGTCGAGGCGATCATCAGAAAGCCTGGCGAGGAGACCTTGGTCCAGTGGTTCGACGATGAAGAGACATGCCGACGTTTTTTCCCCGCATAGAACGATCCGGAATTCGGGTTTCGGCTGCATAAAGCTGATCTGGCGGTCAATGCGGTCAATAAAGTTCTTTGTGCCGCGCGCAGGAACTCGGCCGCGCGCGACGCTGTTGACCTCGTGGACATCGTCGATCGTTACGCACCGCTTGGCCCGCTGGTATGGGCAGTGAGCGGAAAGGCTTCGGATTTGGCGCCTCCTTCCACTTTGCGCGCCATCCGTGCCAATGCGTTCGGATACGCCGAGGAAGAGATCGAAACCGTGCGCATGAAGGATGGCTCCACGATGGAATGGCGGCGTCTGCGGCAGGTCCTCGACCAGGCATTGAAGGTTGCCTCGGACTACTGCGAGAGCATTGCCCCCACGGAACATTTCGGCTGCTTGTTCGTTGAAGAACGTGAACAGCCTGTCGAAGCCGGTGACGCAATGATCGCCAACGGCGCGGCTGTCGTCATGCCCGTTCGGGATTTTTCCTGCATTCCGGTGTTTGGGGGAAATTAGCCACGTTGGGCGACACGAAAGCCATAGAAATTGCGCGCAGGGGACTGTCGCGTTCAGGCGACAGGTGAATGCGCGCACCCCTTTGCAACGCGTGTCCGGAAAGTGTATGTTCCGGGCAATGGGGCCAGGAACTGGCCTTCGGTCGCGAAGCAGGCAGGTTGCTGCGAGGCTTGGCCGAGAAGCCGTCGCATTTATGCGATGGAGTGTTCACATCCATGATCAGGTTCACTTCTTCCGGGCAAGGACGAACTCGCCCGGAAGTATTTCGCGTTTAATACGCCGCGCTGTGCTTGCTTGTTGTTGCGGGCAGGTTACCTTCACCGAAGTGACAACGCCCCAAACCGCCAAAATCACTGTGACGAGATACTAGTCGATATCGACGTGTTTGGGGCCGTCACGTTTCCAGGATGGAGTCCGTCTTGCGACCCTTTCGACAAGGCTTGGGCCAGGACAGGATGCCCTGGCATTGGAGCCACTTGATTTATTCCGCAACGAGCGCAACGTCCGCGCCCGCCGCCTGGAAACGGCCCAGGTTGCCGTAGAGCGCGCGCAGCATGATGCCCCTTGCGCCGTTCATGTCCCGGTCTACGATGATGGTGCCATCCGAGACCGTCTTCGAGCCGCCAAGCTCCTGCGCGACAAAGCCACCAGGAACAAGCATTTTCGGCGCGTATCCGAACGGACTCGATCGGGAACGCGGCTTGCGTGCCTCACGCATGATAAATTATAATTCCTGGCACATGCCCAAACCAGACATTTCGACCGGGAGTGCTGATCCGCTCTCTGAGGGGTTTATCGGCCGCGTGCTTGCGGACCTCGTTCAGACGCCGAGCACGAATCCGGGAGCCTACGAAAACGATGTTGCCCAACGCGTACTGGGCTGGCTGGCCGACATCCCCGTTGAGACGCAACTCGTCGAATCCATGCCGGATCGGTATTCTGTCGGAGCTGTCCTGCGGGGACGTTCGGATGGTCCGCGCCTCGTTCTGAACGGGCACATGGACACGGTGCCGGTGGATGATGCGGATCTTTGGACAAGCGATCCTTTCGGAGCGAACGTCAGGGACGGATTCCTCTATGGCCGGGGAGCCTGCGACATGAAGGCCGGGTTGGCGGTTCAGATCGGCGTGGCGCATCACCTGAGCAGGCAAGTTGACCGCCTCGAAGGATCATTGGTCCTGCATTTCGCCGTCGGAGAAGAACGTGCGGAACCGGGGACGCTTTCGCTCCTGGATGCCGGATACACAGGTGATTTCGGCATCGTCACCGAGCCCACGGAATTGAAAATTGCGGCGGCAACGCGGGGCCTCGTTCCGTTGCACATCCGCTTGAAGGGTCGCTCCATTCATGCGAGCCGCGCGCATCTGGGAATCAATCCTGCCTGGGCACTGCACTGGGTGCTGGAAGCGCTTCGGGGATACGAAGCCGACATTCTGAAACGATCTCATGCGCTGCTTTCGCACGGGTCCTGCACGCCGACCGTGATTCATGGCGGTGTGGTCCCCAATGCCGTTTCGGACTTTATTGACCTCTACGTCGACCGACGGCTGATTCCGGGCGAATCGGTCGACGCCGAACTCGCCGACGTCACGGCCAGGCTGAACGAGGCACGACCGGCCGATTCCGACGTCGAGGTCGAGGTCGAAGCTGCATTCAACCGGTTCGAACCGGCGGAAATTTCTTCTGAAGCACCGGTGGTCGGATACCTGCTGGACAGCACCGAACGCGTGCTCGGCAAGCCGGCGTCAGTCTTTGGCGCACCCTATGCGAGCGATGTTCGCAACCTCGTCAACGATGCGGGGATCGAGGCGGTGAATTTCGGACCGGGTAACGTGGCCGAGTGCCATTGTGCCGACGAACGGGTCGAATTGCGTCAACTGGTCGATTGCGCACAGGTCATCGCGGATATGTCCGAACACCTGCTGCTGGATGGTTGCTGACGTAATTCCTTTGCGGGTCTGCCAACCGAACGGCACGATCACCGAGACTTTCCTACGGGGTGGTCCGCAGGAAAAGGACCGGGGCAGGCCGAACCTGCCCCGGCCGAGGAATTGTGTGGTCCGACGTCAGAATTCGACGCCATTAACGTTCGGAAGCACGAAGGCCATGCTGCGCAATCCGGCGATGGGCATCGCTTCACCGTCGGCCAGTACCTGGTTGCCGTCCTTGTCGAACAGGGGACCGGTGAAGACTTCTCCGGCTCCGCTGCGGATTCGATCGTATTCGGCCTGAATGTCGGCCTTGGCGGCGTCGGACAGATCGTTGTACGCACCGCCCCATTCCGCCATGTCGATCGCACCGATCTTCATGCCGGAATAGTTGAACTCTGTGCTGAAGTTCCCGTCCATGATGGACTGAAGGATTTCGGCAAGGGCGTAGCCCCATCGATACTCGAAGCTCGTGACCGACATGTTCGGCGCATACTGGCGCCCGTCCAGCGCCGGTGACACGACCGGAATGTTCGATGCTTCCGCCACCTCCGCACTGACCGAACTCGTCAGGCTGGATGCAATGAAGTCAACACCGGCATCGATCAGGCTACGCACTGCGCGCGCCTGCTTGTTCGTATCGATCCAGTCATTGGTGAACACGACCTGGACCGTCGCAGTGGGATTCGAATGCGCCAGGCCATGGGCAAATCCGTTGATCGTCCGGATGTCATACGGAATGGGGAACGCGTCGACCCAACCGACCGTGCCACCTTCCTTGATGATGTGACCGGCAGCCACGCCACCGATATACGCGCCGTCCTCGGGCGCGTTCACGAAACCGACGAAGTTTTCCAAATCGCCCGGATTGTCCCACTGGCTCGTGATGAAGTGGACATCGCCGTACTTGGCTGCCGCTTCAAGCATCGACTGGCCAAATCCGTAACTCGTGCTGATGATCACGCTGGACCCGTTCTGGATCGCACTTTCGATGACCCGGAACGACTGTGGCCCTTCCGGGACGTTTTCCCTGTAATCGATGTCAATCTTGTCCCCGAAGGTTTCGATCAGGTGCAAACGCCCGTCGTCGAATGCCTGGTACCAGCCGCCGTCGCGGGCCACGCCGGTATAAATCAATGTAACTTTCAACGGATCTCCGCTATCGGATGCAATTGCTGTCGATGCGGACATGCACGGCAATGCGGCCGCGACAACCGCAACCGTAGCCAAACTCCGAAACATGGTTCGCCTTGTTGGTCTCTTGCTATCTGACATGTCTTCCTCCGCTCTCCAGGTCCGGCGAGACGCGTCGCCAGTTCTGTATCTTGGCGTCTTGAGTTGATATGAAAACGGTATTGGCCAGATGTGTATTTGTCAAAGTTGATTGATGCTTGCATCGTATAAGATTCTACTTATGGCAGGGCCGGCATCCGCTGGCACTGGACCGTGGCGTCCGACAATTCGCGCGGAGGCAACCGCCACGAATGATGATTTCGGATTGTCGTGTCAAAACCGGCCTAAACCCGGCACATGTACGTTTGAAACATTGTCTTTCCCGGATCCTGCTGATGTGCCGTCCTTTTGATCTGGATGGTTGCACCGAATTCTCGGGGACGATCCTGGAATCCGATTTTGGGGGTAGTACGCCGGTATTGTCCTGAAGCTTCTCGTTGGAAAGAGTCATACGTCCCGAGCAGGTTGAAACCCTTCCATTGCTGGGGTGAGTGACCTCAGATCAAACTGAGAAGCCTG
>JAPOVX010000334.1 GCA_026707935.1 Paracoccaceae bacterium | reverse complement strand
CGGCCCGCCATGGTTCCATCCGTGGTGCGGCCAATGAACTGTTGGTGACGCCCCAGGCTGTCAGCCAGCAGGTCAAGCTGTTGGAAGATACATTGCAGGTCAAGCTGTTGGAAGATACATTGCAGGTCACGCTGTTCGAACGGCGTGGCCGATCGATCGAGTCCACTGAGGCAGCCGACCTGCTTGCAAGGTATGTGGAAGCAGGGTTCGAAGAACTGTCAGAGGGAGTTCGCCGGGTCACCAAGCAGAAGTATCGGGATCGGATGACCCTGAACGTCTCGCCTTATTTCGCGACCCGTTACCTGCTGCCCCGGCTGTCCGGTTTTCGCGGGCTTCAGCCGCAGTCTGACCTGCGCGTGACAACCATGGTTGAAACTCCGGATTACAAGCGCGACGACATCGATGTCGCCGTGCAATGGGGTTATGGCGACTGGGGCGATTTGGAGGCGACCTTGCTGCTCAAGGATCCCAAGGTCATTTGCTGTACTCCGGAAATCGCCGCCCAGGTGGATTCGCCGAAGGACCTTGGGCGTCAGCGTCTTCTGCATCCGGTGCTGAAAAACTCGTTGTGGTCCGACATTCTGGAATTCCTTGATGTCGAGGCTCCGGATGACGCGTCGGAACTGGCCTTTCATGATGCGGCGACCATGCGCTGCGCAACGCGCTCGGGGATGGGGATTGGTCTCATCTCCCGTGTCGATGCGGAACAAGACATTTTCGCCGGCGACCTGGTTGCGCCTTTGGGCGTCGACGCGTTGCGTGGCATGCCGCCCGAGACAGTGCCGGGTTTCTACCTGGTTCTGCCGCGCGCGCACCGTCGGGTCAGCGGGATTGCAAGTTTTTGTGCCTGGGTGACCGGACAGAACTGGGAGGAACCTACGGGATGAACCGCGGCAAATCCGCCATTTGCTCGCGGCTGTTCACACCGTGATCAGCCAAGGGGAACGCGCAGGAACTGCCCAGCCGTCCCCCTTGGTGGTCCGGGTCACCCTCATGCCTTGAAGATGGCTCCGGTGTCGCTTTGGACCTGGACACATGTCTCGCAGGCCACTGGGGAGACGTTGAAGCGCGCAGTCCAGTCTTTGGGCAGTTGCCCGGGGATGATAGCGGGTATGGATGACCCCGGGTCCGGCATGTGAAACCACGGAAGGATCAGGATCCGCGGTTGATCGACCACGAGCGGTTGGTTCTTTTCCCTCATCTCTCCGAGCCCCATCCGATGATGAGGTCGCGCGGCGTGAGCCTGGCGGCGGTTGAGAGCCCGAACGAGGCCAGATCTGGCCGAATACGGCGGCACTGCTGTGAACGCCAATCGACGGCAAGCTGCCGAAAGGTAGAGGGGATCCGGTCGCCGAGATCGTATTTTGCAGCCAATTCGGCGGACCCCTCAGGGCTCGCCGGGCCTCGCCATGCGGTAGCCGACGCCGCGCTCGTTGAAGATGTAGACGGGGTTGGTCGCGTCGTCGCCAAGCTTCGCGCGGATTTGCTTTACGAACGCGCGCACGCGCTCGGTGTCGGTGGCCTCGCGTGCGTCCCACGCTTGGCGCAACAGCGATTCAGACGTCACCACCCGCCCGGCGTTGACCGAGAGGATGCGAAGAATCTCGTATTCGGTCGCTGTGAGTGCCACGGCGCGCCCGTCCACCGTCACCCGACGCCGCTCGTAGTCAATAGCGAGCGCGTCGAACACGAATGGCTCGGCGCCCGCGCGGGCGCGCAGCGCCGCGCCGACCCGCGCGTTGAGCTCAGTTGCCGAGAAGGGTTTGACGACATAGTCGGCGGCGCCGGCCTCGAAGGCACGCGCAATTGTCTCGTCGCGGCCGTAGCCGGAGATGAAGATGACCGGCAGGTCGGAGAGCTCCGCGACCTCGTTCATCAGTTCGATGCCGTCGGTTCCGGGTAGCATGAGGTCGAGCAGCACGAGTTTCGGCCTCTCGGCGCGGATGAGGCCGGCAATCTCACCTGGTTCGGCGGTGACCAGCACCGCGTAGCCTGCACCGGCGAGCGCGTCGCGCACATGGCGAAGCGAGTGCGGGTCGTCGTCCACGACGAGAATACACGGCTTCGCCGGTGCCTCGCCAGGGATGAGGCCGGCGGGCGGGCGGGGCTTCGTGCGGGTGTCTCCGCCCTCGGCCACCGGAAGCGTAAAGGTGAACTGCGTGCCCTGGCCGAACCCCGGGCTCTCGGCCCGGATGCGACCGCCGTGGGCCTCGACCAGCCCCTTGCAGATCGCAAGTCCGAGCCCGCTCGCGGCGGTTCCCTGCCCGGAGGCGCCCCCGGTGAGCGCGACGTGCTTGCGAAACAGCTGGCCCAGCATCTCCGGCGGTACGCCCCGGCCCTGGTCGC
>JAPOVX010000174.1 GCA_026707935.1 Paracoccaceae bacterium | reverse complement strand
CCAGTGGCCGCGATTGAAGCCCAGGACCGCCTCGGCATCGGCGCTCTGTAGGGTGTGGCTGGTGATGCCGTAGACCAACTCGACCTTTGGCTCGCCGATCCTTTCAGGCTCTCCATTGCGCCCACAGCGGTAGGACCGTGTGGTTCGCTTGATCAGCTATGGGGCGTCAAGGTTGGTCGAACAGGAGGGGCACACGGACAGGGGGCCGAGGTCGGTGGTATGCCTGTTTACCGGAATTTCATTTGTCGAGTCCGGGTAGCGTTCAAAACAAAAATGTTGCGGAGATTCCAGAGGTCCCGCTGTCTAACCTGACCTTTTTGAGCCACCGCAACATAATAATGGCCGCAACATAAGATGTGGAAGGGTTTCCGATCGTGATCGATGTTCATACGGCCGACGTCGAGGACCGGGACGGCGCCCCTGCGGTGGTGCTTCGGATGCTTGAGAAGGCGTCGACGGTGACGAAGCTGTGGGCGGATGTTGGCTATCAGGGTCCGAAGCTTCTCTCGAAGTTGGAGGAACTTGGCCTTGGTGGTCTGCTGGAGATCGTGGAAAAGCCGAAGGATATCAAGGGCTTCACGGTCCTGTATCGTTGCTGGGTGGTCGAGCGGACGTTCGCCTGGATGTCGCGTTGCCGACGTCTTTCCAGGGACTACGAGCGGAGCCTGGCGAGTTCGCTGGCGTGGTGCCATCTGGCGGCCTGCCGGTTCATGACGCGGCGGGTGGCGCGGGCGCCATCACATTGAAACAAAACAACAAAAGGCCGCGTAAATGACTTTTGATTCAGCCTCTCAAGTTTCGAAACGCGGTCTTCAACTGTTGCCACCTCAGTCACTCCCCATGAAATGAACATTCATCCTGCCCGGAACGCATTCTGAAGGATGCGTATGTCTTATCAAGGGCCTTGCTTGGCCGAGCGGATTTGGTGGAGAGGGCATAGCAGGGTTTTGGATTCGTCGGCCTTGCGAGGGATTCAGAGCACAACTCATGCCTGTTTCTTACGCGCAACATGAAAGCCTATGCGCCAGATCATTTGCGCCTAGGATTGCCATTTGCACCTAAACCACCTATCTTGCGCCTAGAGCCGAACACGCAATCCGGGAGGGCGATTTGGCAAGGAGCAGTCGTGAAGAGAAGCTTCGAGCAATCGAAGAAGTGGTGCGACGACGACCCGAGGGAATGACCGCACCGCAGATAGCAGATGCATTAAGCGCTGGCCCGCCACGCCGAACTCTGCAGTATCGTTTGAAGGCGCTGGTCGACGAAGAGCGACTGATAAGGGACGGATATGGCCGTTGGGCTCGGTACCGCTTGCCGGAAGAGGTGCGCGTGTCGCCAGGAGCGGTGTCCCTCGGACCTCTCACCGCCGGTATGGGGCTCACTGACATGATTCCGCTTTCCCAGGCAAGTGAAGAAATCAGGGACTACGTCAGGCAGCCCGTGGAAGCGCGCGAGCCGGTCGGCTACGACCGGCGCTTCCTTGATCGCTATCGTCCCAACGAGAGTTCCTATCTCTCCGAACCGGAGCAGGTGGAGCTGCTTGAGTACGGCATGACAGAAACGGTCGGGCTACCTGCCGGCACCTACGCGAAGAAGGCGTTGAACCGGTTATTGATCGACCTGTCGTGGAACTCGAGCCGTCTGGAGGGAAACACCTATTCACTGCTCGATACCACGCGCCTGATTGAATTCGGTGAGGAGGCGGAAGGCAAGAACCGGCTGGAAGCCCAGATGATTCTGAACCACAAGGACGCCATCGAGATTCTGGTGGATGGCGCGGAAAACATCGGCTTCAACCGGCATACCATTCTCAATCTGCACGCCGCCTTGGCCGACAACCTTTTGGCCGATCCCGCGGCGCCGGGAAGGCTCCGGCGTATGGGCGTGGGGATTCAGAGTTCGGTCTTTCATCCCCTGGAAGTGCCGCAACTCATCGAAGAGTGCTTCGACCAGATTCTGGCCAAGGCCTCTCTGATCGAGAATCCAATCGAGCAGGCCTTTTTCGCGATGGTGCAACTTCCCTATCTGCAGCCGTTCGACGACGTGAACAAGCGGGTATCCAGGCTTGCTGTGAACATTCCGCTCATCAGGGAAAACCTGTCGCCGTTGTCCTTCGAGGAAGTGCCGCGCGACCTGTACACGGAAGCGATCCTGGGCGTTTACGAACTCAAGCGCATTGAATTGCTGCGCGATCTCTTCATGTGGGCCTACAGGCGGTCGGCGGCGCGCTATGCCGCAGTGCGCATGTCGCTCGGCGAGCCCGACCCTTTCAGATTAATTCACAGGACGACGATACGCGACCTCGTCGGAGATGTCATTCGCCAGGGCATGGACAAGAGGGCCGCGAACACACACATCGGCGCATGGGCGCTAAAGCATATCGAAGATGTGGAACGTGAGCGCTTGCGCGATATCGTGGAACGGGAACTGCTGAGTCTCCACGAGGGCAACTTCTCCCGCTATCGAATCAAACCATCCGAATTTGCCGTTTGGAAGGCGAACTGGGACGGTTAGGAGTCATTCAGTTAACGGGGTTCATGCAAGATAGACAGGTGTGGCAGAACGCCCTGGAGACAATCTTTTTTGGACAGTCAAGTCAAGGCAGCCGCCCAAGGAATTCGTCGTTATCCTGAGCAGTCACCTCAAACGACTCAAATGATTGCCCCGATGCCGGATCGATTACAGTTCTTCAAACCCTTGAGTTGTTGGATGATAGATTTAAGAGCATTGCCGACGGAGTAGCGGATGGGCGATACGCCTTTTGGTTGGGTTCGGGGATATCACGTTCCCGTTTTCCCATGCTTGGGGACCTTGTCCTAAAGGCCCTCGAATTTCTTCGTGTTCGTGTTGATCAACAGAATTACAACTGCCACATGATTGAGCAACAAACGCGACATTTCAGTCTTTCCGCCTTCAACAAACCACGAACATCCCGTAAGGCGCAATACGTGGACGACGACGACATGCCTTGCGAGACGCGAGAATTTCACCACCCAAACCATCCGACGCCGGAACGAGGGCGCCATCAACGGTTCGAGCGGACACCCGGCGGTATCGTCTCTGAGCCATGGGCTCGGCGCGCTGAAGAATATCGCGGGCGATCATTGTTCCGCGCCGGATGACGAGATTCTCCTTGATGAATGGGACTGGGAGATCGGAGTCGGGCTCTACGGCGACTTTCGCCGGGCTGAAGCCGACGGCGACGCCGTCGCGCTCGCGCGCATAGGACGCTGGTATGATCGGATGCTTGACAGCGGGCTGCCCCGGCGTCATGTCAATTCGACCGCGACGCTGCTGACACTGGCGCTGTTGGCGCAGCACGAAGGCCGCGGGGACTGGGTCGCGGTCGTGCGCGACTGGGCCGAATGGGTGGCGACGCAGCTGCCGCGCACCGACGAGGGCGGTTATCAGCATACGGTCAAAGAGCGCGACAATGACGGCGAGTTATGGGACGATACGCTGATGATGGCGGCCCTCTTCATTGCCGCCGCGGGCCGACTCTGCCAACGCGATGACTGGGTCGATGACGCGCATTACCAGTTCCTGACGCATATTCGTTTTCTGGGCGACCGGAACAGCGGGCTCTTTTTTCATGGCTGGACATTCTTGGGGCGCCACAATTTCACTCGCGCTCTTTGGGCCCGGGGCAATGCCTGGCTTGCCATAGCGATCCCGGAACTGTATCGGATTGCGCCGCCCGCGGGGGCTGTTGACCGGTATCTGCGCGAAGTCTTCGGCACATTGATCGGAGCTCTGCTCCGGCTGCAGAATTCCGAGGGTCTCTGGCACACGCTTCTTGATGATCCAGCCAGTCCGATCGAGGCGTCGGGGAGCGCGGGAATAGCGTACGGCATGCTGGCCGGGAAGCGCGAGCGGATCATGCCACCGCATCTGTGTTCCGGCACGCGGGCCGCAGCGGATCGCGCTTGCAGCGCCCTGCTCGCGCGAATTGATCGGCATGGGCTTCTAGGCGACGTATCGGGCGGAACGCAAATGGGGCACGATTTGGACTTTTACCGCGACATTCGCAACCTGCCGACGCCATACGGTCAGGCGCTCGGCGCCTTGTTTTTCAACGAGAGGATACGGTTGGGATGATGCGCACGGCAGCACCAGCTCCACTGTCCGCAACGGGAGGGGCCCGGCGGCAGAGGTCTCCGGCATGAACCGACCCGGCGCCCGGGAACCCGGCCTGTCGGTCGTGCGGCACGCGCCGGTGCTGCGTTTCGATGCGCATGAGCCCTTCCTGCCGCGGGCCCTCGGCTACGCGATTCATGAGGCTGACGGCGCATCGGCCTCGGCGGACCATCCCGTGGTGCTGAATGGGGCCGCGAGGGCGATCGAATTCGCGATCTGGTGGGATTGGGACATTCAGCATCTGTACGAGCTGGAGCATGTCTGGGTCTATGTCGATGATGACGACGCGGTTGTGCGCGTCGAGGCTTCGGCCCACGGCACCTCTGGCGAGATGTGGCGGGATCGCCGCCAGCTTCCGGTCGAGAACGGCCGCATCGTTCTTTATTCCGAACCCGGCAAGCATGCCTTCGCTGCCGATCCCGCACTGCTGCGGGCGAATCTCGCCGTCACGACCCATTGCTGCAGGGACGCGGCCGGCGCGGGAGAGATCCTTGTCCCCGGTTTTCTCAATGACCAGCTCGGCGACCTGACGCTTTATGACCGCCACCTCGCCCGCAAGTATTTGCGGAGCCTGGCCTTCAAGCCTGCTTTTCGGTTTGATACGGCCTTCGACCTGCGCGATGTCCCGGCCATGCCGTGGCAGGACCTGCACGCTTCGATTCCTGGAAGAATGCGGGCTGAACTGGCGTGGCTGCGCCGCCAAGCCAAGGGTGTCAAGGCGGTGCTGCTTGACAGCGGCGACACGCTGATCGACGAGACCAGCCAAGTCTTCACTGAAGACGGCGTGGTTCTTCATGCCAATCCGATTCCCGGCGGTGACCGGCTGGTCGTGGAACTGAAACGGCGGGGCTATCTCGTGGCCCTCGTGGCGGACGGGCGGGTTCAGAGTTTCAAGAACGTCCACCGCGCGCTGGGATTCTGGGACCTGTTCGATGCGCGGGTGATTTCGGAACAGATGGGCCGGCGCAAGCCCGATCCCTCGATGTTTGAGGCTGCGGCCGCGGCGATGGGTCTCACCGCCGAAGACTACGGCGGCTGCGTGATGGTTGGAAACAACCTGGCCCGCGACGTCGCCGGCGCCAATCGTCTCGGCATGCGGAGCGTCTGGATCAATTGGGGCGACAACTACCCAAAGACCCCCACCTGCGGCTATGAGATTCCGGAGTTCGAAATCCGCCTGCCGCATGAAGTACTCGACATTCTGGACAGGATTGAGGGCAGAGTGCCGCCGGAGTGACGGCCAGTGGGTGCTGTGCGGCTCGGCAGTCGTTGTCGGCTCCAGCTCCGCGCGAACTGCGCGATGTCCCCGATCCTTGGAGAGTACCGCCTATCTCGTGCAAGACATACCGAGGCCAACCGGCATTATGCCGCCCCCGCCCAGGAGGCCCTCGACCTGATCCTGGACCCGCCCAACTCACCTCGAGTGCATCAACTCAACAACCGGGAACCACCAAAAAACAGGATCAACCCGCCATCAAAAATCGTGCGCACTCTCTCATCGGGTCGCTGCAGTCGACGTTGTCCGTGCGCTGCGGGTCGGCTCACCGTCCCGTTTCCTGAAATGCCCGCTCGCCCGCCGCATCGACGGACGGAAACGGAATTGGACGTCTTTCGACTGACGAGCACCGGCAAGTACCGGTGATACGGGAACCTGACTTCTGTCGAGACGACTGACCAAGCGTTCGGTCAAGTTGGCCAATCAGTTTCGGAAAACGAACGGACTGTTGTCTCCGCCGCTCTCCTCATCCCTTTGCGGGGGCGCAACGGGCGTATTGACGCCGGCGTTTCTCAGGCGGCCCAATTCCGCGTAGGCATCGAGAGTCACGTCCTCGTAGATCCGATAATATATGTTCGTACCCAAGGCGATTTCCAGGGGCCGGGCCCTGTGTTCGTTTCGGAATGCACGATCGGCAGCCGAGAGTTCCCTGCGGATATCTGCATCTGATCCCAATCGGGCCGCAGCATTGACGAAGTGCCGATCACCTGCCGGGACTTCTGTGCCTCCCTGGCCCCGATTTGTTCCGCCAAGCGCAGATGCAATGTCTGCAACTGGCGACATGTCGACGCGGTTTGCCGATCCGGGTGCAGGTCTCGGCAATTCGGCAACCTGTTGCGGCAGGTCTTCCGGACGCTTGAGCCGCTCGGTCGGCACGACAGAAAACTCGTTTGGCCCTTCACGACCAAAGAAGCCACCCTGGTTGCTGCCGCACCCCGAAACCAGCATCAGGGCCGCGATAACGGTAACGATCGCAGAAAGCCGATTCTTCAAGTACCTTCTCCCGTGAGACAACTGCAGCTAGCTAGTCTGATCGACTTTCGTTCAATCCATATCCAGACCGAACCGCGAACCTTTGTTGGAACAATATCACTCCGAACGCGCCTGAAAATATGAATACATCAGCCAGGTTGAAACTGAAAGGGTTGCTGACACCGCAGCAGGACATGGTGAGAAAGTCCGCAACGGCGCCATGGACAATCCGGTCGGCTCCATTGCCAAGTATTCCCCCAACGAGGCCTCCGGCAAAGACCGGCCCAAGCCAACCTTCGAAGCGGCGGGACCAGGACAGGATCAATCCAGCTGCCACTATGGACACCGCGATCAGAATCCAGCGAAGCATTTGAGATCCATCCGAGAAAAGACCGAAATTGATTCCTTCGTTCCAGGCCATCCGAAACCTGAGGAAAGGCGGGAAAACGTCCAGTTCGCGCGTTTCCCGGAGACCAAGACCAAAAACGATCAACCATTTGCTGAACTGGTCGATGGCCAAGGCGCAGAGGGCGATGCCCACGACCCTTGGAGCGAACTTCATCGAATTCCGTCCCGGAAGAATGATGAGATGGTCCTCATGAGGAAGACGACTAGGGCAATGCGGCGCCAAGGATAATGTAGACTGCTACCGAAATACATAGGGTCCGGTTACCCGAGCCCTGTATCGGCCGGATTGGCCGACTCCGAAGCGTAATGCTCTGTTGAGAGGGATATGGTACTGTCAATTGGAGGTGCAAAGAACAACAGTCGTGCGCCCAAACCGGAGCGATCGTCTCGAAAACGAACCCTTTCGGACGGACAACCGCGCAGGACACGCGGAAAGAACCGAATATTTCGAAAAAAGGGGTCTGCATGTTCAATCATCCAATGTCGCGAATAAAGCTACGGCAGCTTCGACAACTGGTCGTGGTGGCAGAGGAAGGGAGCATTCGTGCCGCGGCCCAGCGCCTGTCAATGGGACAACCTGCTCTCAGCCGCTCGTTGCGGACGATCGAAGATCAACTGCAGGTCAAGCTGTTTGAACGGGGGCCGGCCGGCGTCGTTCTGACCAGGTATGGCGAGATATTGTGCGGCTATGCCAGGATCATCGAAACAAACCTCAGGTTTTCCGCAGAGGAATTTGAAAATGTTCACGGCGGGCGCGGGGGACGTATCCGATTGGGCATCGGCCCCTACGAAGGGTTCACCATCGCACACCGGGCAATTGCCAAAATGTTCGAACGCCGCCCGGACCTGGAGGTCGTTCTCATCGAGGGTGACTACGATGTGCTGGCGGAAAAACTGCTGGGAGGAGGAATCGATCTTATCCTGGGGCCGGCTCCGATCGGTGACGTGGCGCATGGACTTCAGTGGGAGACCCTCGCCCATACACGACCCGTCCTGGTCGTCAGACGCGATCACCCGCTGGCTGAAAGGAAAACCGTCGACCTTCAGACGCTTTCAGTAGCCGACTGGATCCTGTCTGTTGAAGGCAGCAATGCGCGAACCCGTATCAACGAGGTTTTCCGCCGCTTCGGTCTTGAGCCGCCGGCTGGACCGATAAACGCATATCCTTCAATGACAGCCCTGGAACTCGTGAAGAAGCTGGACGTCGTGGCGCTGCTCCCACGAAAGCTCGTGGAGAAGGACAGGAAAGCGGGGCTAATTCGGGCCCTTCCGCTTGCTACCGAGGAATTCCATTTTCCGGTGCGCCTGACGACCCGCAAGCATTGTCAGCTCTCGATTGCGTGCAGGGGGCTGATCGCCGAGATCAAGGCAGTTTGCGAAGAGATCGGCAACGAGCTTTGATGCGGGCGCCGCCGCGCGGGGAAACGCGGGGCGAGAAACGCACTCAAGTCGGTATTCGCCCGTGGTAGATACCTTGTGGCCCTTCTTCGTCAAGACGACGGCCGGGATGATACGTGGAAGAGCCCAACCTTGCCCAATGCGCCCGCCATGACCCACAGGGCGAGGCCTGCTGTACTGCATCCGCGAGGGTTGAGGTGCGGCCGATCCTAAGTGATTTCGTGGTCCGGCGAGATTTCAATGAGGTGGTTGCCGTCGGCGTGGAGTTCGTCCCCTCGCGGTCGTGTTTTTGTCGTGAGCCTCTTACATCGTTCGAATTGGGTTGAATTGAAGTGTTTCGATGGGGCGGTTGGATTTTTCTTCACCCGGATTGGGGTGATTTGTACGCCCGATATGTCGCCGAACGACCGCATTGTGCCGTCTTCAGAGTCTATCACTTTCTGCGACCAAACTGATCCATCATCGGTGCCTGGAATCAAAATATAGCACGCGTCTTCAAGGCCAAACCCAGACAATGCCACCGTTCAGTCCCAGGTTGGTTTTCAACCGTGTGTCGCAAACGTCAAATCGGTTTGAAGGCAAGGCATCTATGCAAGCCAATGTACATTCTTACCGTGCGCGTCAGTGACCGCCAGAACCAGCCTGTCCCCCGAGGGCCAGATTCGCAAAGAACAATCAATTTGCTTTTGAGCATTGAATTCATAAGCCAGCCAGGCAAGCGGGTCATCATGCGTTGCGGTGTCGCCAACCTTTTCCATGTGTCTTGTGATCTTTTCTTTGGAAGATCGTTCAAGATAACAATACGTCAAAGAATGCATCAGTACCGTTACGTGGCTTTTGCCCCGATCCGGGCGAATGTTTCTGTCAACCCAATCCACTGCATCCGCTTTTTCGATCTCGACCAAGCCTTCGGACAGTGCAATTTCTGATGCATTCTTCAAGCGATCATATCGCTCAGACTGGTCGGGCCAGACATAGCTGAACAGCCGTTCTCGTTCGGTCTCGTTGGAAAGATCAATCGGAGATAAATCACACCCTGATCTTTCGACGATTACCGGTTCGCCGATGGGACAATTTCCAGTCCAATCGGGACTCAGCTTGACCCTCGAATCCCGACAGCCCAGGCGGAGATTGCCCAACTGGTATGAATACCTATCCAAATACAAATTCAAACCGGCACTTGCGCCAATTTCGAACAGTGAAATCGGCAGTTTCGTTCTGTTTGAAATTTCGATCAAGCCTGTGAACAAAACCGCCGACCGACCAACCTCGTTCGTTTGAGGCGGTGAATTGAGCATTTTCGCGATCCAGGAATCGTCTTGTGCGACCGCTTTTTCCACGGCTGCCGCCAACTTTGAGACATCTGAACAGGTTTCTGGCGGGTAGACACTTGTCAGTTCAGGACAGGAGCCTCTCTTTGCGATACTGTGCAATGCTCCCGCCAACCGCAGTGCCAGTGCATCGCCCGACGGCGACGGGTCTCCGGCCCAACTCCGAATTTTTCGTCCCGTCTCGGAACTTGTATCCAGTACGGACAAGACATTCGATAGCAAAAAGGCAGTAAATTCCGAGCCATAAATTTTGCATAGTCGAGCCTGCTCGGCGAACGCGTTCTCAATTTTCTGCAAACTGTTTTCCAACACTTTTTCCTTTACGGCTACGCGTCCGGAAAACCTGCGGTCGCCCCGGTAAAATCCTTTCCCGGCCGATGCCCGGCTCCCGGCAATTTCAAAATTTTAACGAATGAACCCATGAAATTCCGTCCTGGATGGAGTGGGTGCAGCACGAAATAGGAACGTACCATACAATTGCTTTCTCCACGCATGATATGCATCAAGGCGGCCTCACATGAAGGCGTTGTATTGGAAA
Source organism: Paracoccaceae bacterium (assembly GCA_026707935.1). Lineage (GTDB taxonomy): Bacteria > Pseudomonadota > Alphaproteobacteria > Rhodobacterales > Rhodobacteraceae > JAPPHA01. The sequence continues at coordinate 6,784 of JAPOVX010000174.1, read as the reverse complement.
TGTCCCCGTTGGCGGGCCTGTTGCCACCCGAACACCGGAGCGGAATGCCCGGCAGAAAGGATTCTCTTGGAAAAAGAAGGGCCGGCAGGTGGGTCAGTTTTGAACGCGAATCCTGGGTCAGTTTGAACTGGGCTTGACACCCGGCCCCGTTTGCGTTTGCGGCCAACATGGCGGTCCCTGCCTTGCTGTCGTCGGGTACGCCCGTACGGAGTGACCACCTAAGGCAGGGAGATGAAGTCCGCCCTTACCTTGAGCGCTCGCCGGGCCGGATGTCTTGCCTGATCCAAAATGTGAGCCTGTGAAAAACACTAAGCTGCGAAAACCGCCAAAGTCGGAAAAACGAGCCCGTCATCGCCCTCAGGCGCCGTGCAGAAGTCCAGTCGACCGATGCCCGCCCGAAAAGACGCTACGATGAAAACGTCTCGTAGTTTGCCATTGACAAGGTTTTTCCCACGCAACTTCATGTATGGTTCAGGAGATTTGACATGACTGCTGCACGCGTGAAGATGGGGACCAACGGACGCCTCGTCGTTCCAGCCGTTATTCACACAGAGTTGGGATTGACAGGCGGAATGTCCGTTCTTGCGGAAACTGTTGACGGTGAGCTTCGCGTCCAGCCGATGGAAAGCGCGTTTCAACGCGCTCAGGTGCGCCTGCAACAGCTTCTGGACGGAATCACATCTCTTTCCCGCGAGCTCATTGCTGATCGACAAGCTGAAGCGAGTCGCAAATATTCGTCCACGGCTGGAATGCAGACAACGAAATCGATGCGTTCGCACTCCTGTTGCTTTAGAGGGACGTGCCCGGTTCCGACCTCGTGTCGGACGCACATGAGGATGGCGAGATCAGCGCAGCGAATCCCAGTGAGGTTACACCAAATCTGACCCAGCCTGAAGTTTCTGTGCAAGATGATTTCTCGATACTCGTGCGTTTCGATTTTGACATTGTCCCGGTCGATGACGTCCGTCCGGAGCTAGTTTGAAATTCGTCAAGAGGCCATCGAACCGAAACATATATGCCAAAAATGGCATACCTATTCAAAAAATGGCACTTGTCCGACATAGTCCTCTGCCTTACATTTTCGACTTCCTGGGTAAAGAATTTCCTCGCGAACCCGAAGGGAGCCGACAGGTGTTCTGGCTCCATTCCGGGGAGGCCAACCAAGGAGCCACACGATCACCCGACAGGCTTTCCCCGAAACACTTGCGAAGTCCAGGCCGGCGTATCGTTCGGGGTGGACAGTTCAGGAGGCCATTGCGGTCGGGGCGATCGCATATGCAGATGATTCCCGGAAACAACGGAATCATGACTGCCTTGCGGAACGAGACCCGGGCAAGCTTCAATTCGGTCACTGGAATTTCGGGGCCGGTACCATGTCGTTATTTCGGAAAGAGGAAAGAGGGAATCTGATCATGGAACGCGGATTGTCGTCACATGGAATCGGTCAGTGGCCGCGCTGGACCGTCAATTCATCGGTCACTGGCGAAACCGCTTCTGTTCAAATGACAGGTTCATGGCGTCGGTGAGCGAATGCGCAAGCCGACCACAGGAAAGACACAAGGGAGGAACATGACATGATCAAACGACAAAGGCTGGTCAATTTTGTCCTTGCCGGCGCCTCGGCACTGGTCGTCGGGCTGGCACAGACCGCTGAAGTCGCCGCCGACGAGACTCCAAAGCACGGTGGCAAGCTCGTCGTGGGGTTGCAGCAGGACATCGCGGGATTCGACAATTTCCGCGCCCTTAGCTTCGCCTACTTTCGGCAATATATCCTGGCGGCCATATACGAACGGATGTTCGAGGTCGACGGCGATTCCATGGAGATCAAGCCGGTTCACGCGCTCTCGGCGACGCCCAGCGATGACCACAAGACATGGCGCGTGGTGCTGCGGGAAGGCGTGAAGTTTTCGAATGGCGAAGACATGAATGCGGACGCCTACGTAACTCACTTCAACCGTCTCCTGACAGGCAATGACGGTCAATTCGCGGGACGATACCGTCGCCTCATGGGACCGCACCTGATCGGCGTGGAAAAGGTCGACGACTATACGGTTGACTTCAAGTTCCAGATCCCGAACCCGGGATTCAAGGACATGGCGGCGCAGCCGAACATGTCATGGTGGGTCACGGCACCCAAGTACCTCATGGAGAACCAGGGAAAGCCTGAATTCAACGAATCTCCGGTTGGCGCAGGTCCGTACATGCTCGATGAATGGCGTGACGGAGCCTATGTGCGCCTGGTCCCCAACCCTCACTACTGGAACAAGGATGAACAGTACCTCGACGAGTTGACGTTCCTGTTCATTCCTCCGGAGGTCAACCGGGTGAATGCCCTCAAGGCAGGCGACATCGACTTCATCTACGTCACTAGGGGCTTCATTCCCGACCTCGAGGAAGACCCCGACATTTCCGTGGCCTCGGGACCGAGACTTTCCGCGGGGCAGGCGATTGGTTTCAACCATTCGAAGCCGCCGTATAGCGATATCCGGGTACGCAAGGCACTCATCCATGCGCTTGATCGACAAAAGGTCACCTGTGCGCACACGGGGATTTGCCGGGAACGGGCCGAGAACGACATGTATGGGGACGGCCATCCCTGGGCCTGTCCGGACGTGACGTGGCCGGAATACGATCCTGCCGTGGCCAAGGCCCTGATCGACGAATATGTCGCGGAGACGGGTACGTCCCTGACTTTCAACGTCGATCACTTCCCGGATGCATGGGCGGAAAAGTCGGTCACGGCGATGGTCGACATGTGGCGCGAAGTCGGCGTTGAGGCGACGCAGAAGGCTGGTCCCCGCGGCCCGGGCTTCATTCGCCCACTGCTCGCCGGTGAGTTCGACATCTTCACCTTCGTCGAGAATTTCTCGAACGCGGATCCGAGTCTCGTCGCGACCCGTTTCCATTCGCAGCATCCGTCAAGCCGGCAGTTTCACCTCGCAAACCCGCAAATCGATGCGGCGATCGAGAGGCTTCAGGCGGCGACAGATCGTGACGAACGCTACGAAGCGAGTTGTGCGTATCAGCAGACACTTGCGGACGAAGCCGCGATGATCATTTACGATCATCCCAGAAAACACGTCGCATACCGGAATCACGTCAAGGGCGTGAAGAAGCCATTCGGTTCTTCGTACGATGTTCACCGCCTTTGGGTGGACGAATAAACGGGTATAGTAACGCCGGGGCCCGGGGGTGCCGGGCCCCGGCTTTTTTTATTCAGACGGGGCGTTGAAATGCTGGACGAATTGATCCTAGCCAACGGCAGGATCCATACCATGGACGATGAAAATTCCGTGGTTTCGTCAGTATCCATCGAGGGTGGCCGATTTGCGGCTATCGGCGATGCCGTCAGGCCGAGGGGGCCGGACGCGAAGATGATCGATCTCGAGGGCGCGACCGTGATCCCGGGCCTGATTGACAATCATGTCCACTTTCTCCGTACGGGCTTCCTGCCAGGTCACGACATGAGGCACCTGGAGACCGCGTTCTCGGTCGGCGCAGCATTGTCCGTGATCCGGGAATGCGCCCGGACCGCGCCAAAGGGCGAGCTTTTGAGTGCTCTAGGCGGAATCCGTCCCGGACAGTTCGTCGAAAACCGATACCCGTCACTGGCGGAACTTGATGACGCGGCGCCTGACCACCCGGTCTACCTGTCCATATCCAACTGGGGGCCCGGTGCAACCAATTCACTAGCGAGGGGCTTCCTTCGGGAACTTGGCGTGCCCGTCGGAGAGGACGGGATCGTTGCGAAAGGTGCAGACACGGTTGGCGCTTGGACTGCATTGAGTGCGATGCACGGCTACGATGAGACACTTCGCCAAACGGAACGCGAGATCGGTTTCGCGCTCTCGATGGGCGTGACGTGCGTTTTCGACATGGGGGGCACGATACCCGTAGGCGGGTGGCTGGATCCGGCATCCGGATACAATCCGATCCTGCAGCTCATGCGCGAGGAACGTCTTCCCCTGCGGGTCCGGCTATTTCTTCCGGTGCTGGAAAAAGACGCCGCCCTGCCCGGCCTGATGGCCCGGCTCGATCACACGTTCAACGAATTCGGCAACGATGTCGTGCGGATTTCCGGGATCGGTGAATGGCTGATCCCGGTAGAGTTGCAACGCAGGCAACCGTTGCCGGACTTCTACGCCGACGCTGCGCGCGCAGTGGCCGAACGCGGCTGGATATACAAGCAGCATCTCATCAGTCTTGCCGAACAGAAAGAGCACCTGCGCGTGTGGGAAGAAATCAACAGGAGCGTCAAGCTGGCCGATCTCCACTGGTCCATGGAACATTGCTACGGAATGGACAGGGAAACCTTGAACCGCGCAATCGATCTCGGCGTGGGCATCGGTTCGCACTCTTCGCCCTACCTGGGCGACCACCCGAATCCTCCCGGCAATCCACCGTTCCGCATGATCATGGACAGCGGAATCGTCATGGGAGGCGGCTCTGACGGTGCGCGAATTTCGGCCATGAACCCGTGGGTGATGCTTTTCTACGCGGTCACTGGTCGGAACTACGCCGGCAAGATGATCAATCCGGACCAAACGATCAGCCGCGGAGACGCGCTTCGCATCTGGACTGCGCCCCAGGGCTGGTTTTGCCGCGAAGAAAAAGACATGGGCGGTATTGCGGTTGGAAAATTCGGGGATCTTGCCGTCCTGAGCGACGACTATTTTGATGAACGCGCCGTGTCCGACGAAGACATTCGCCACATCACGTCGGACCTGACCATTGTTGCCGGCAAGGTGGTGCACGATGCCGGAAAGTTTCGAGTCTGCAGAGACTGACGGACGGCGCGGCGTATCCCTTAGCCGCGCCGGACAAGGCCTGCGACGTGCTCTCGCCCTCCGTGCGGCGGCTGGGCCAACGCGAAAAGGGGATCTCCATGCCCGCGAAGACGTCCGCCATCTCTGGTTCGTTGATTCCGATCCACGGACGCTCGACGCGAGACTTTCGAGTTGCGTGGGGTACATCTGTTGCTGCTGGCGGCGCTCATCGATGACGTTGGAAGAGAACTGGTCCTTGGGTGACAGCGTTGTCCAACAACGCAGTATTCAGGATTTCGGGGTTTTTGATGAGGGTTTCCCGGTCGTTTGGGCGGACCTGCCCCGCAAAATGGCGTCCATTTGATTGAGGCAACGGTTTTTTGAAGCCGAAAGACGGTTTTTCATGCCTCTTTCCGGTGAGTGAACGGCGACGTCCGATAATGCGGTTGCCCGTGCAGGGGTTGCCTCGGGATACTTCCGGTCATTCATCAATGATCGGAGGCTTGTCATGTACAGTGATTTGAATGGTTCGGCTGGCATCCCCCTTCTTGCATGACACCTTTCACGAAAAGAATTGAATCGAGTTATCCTGTACCTGTATCGATGCCTGATGATCGCCGCCCGGCAGCTGCCCCGGTTTTCCCGGAGCGCGGATCTGTGGAAAAGGGATCAACACGGGGCCGTGGCAACAGGACAGGAAACGCAAATTCCGACCACAGCGACGTCAGGATTCCGACAATGGGCGCGCGACAATAGGGAAAGAACACAATCCCGCCAAAGCGCGGCGAAGCGCCAGGATACCGCGCTTCTTTGTAGCCACCGACACATGATTTGCTGTACGCAGTGGCATGTACTCGGATTATCGCATGCTTGACGAAACGGAGACGCCATGGACCTGGATGTCGAACGCCTCCTCGGCGCCGTGAAGCGCACAGTGTCGTCCCTGGAGCGCGACGGACAGGCCGCTCGCGCGGTCACCCTCGCTCGCAGCTACGCGACGACAGTGGAGGACCTCTGGGACGCCGTGACGAGCGCGGAACGAATTCCACGCTGGTTCCTGCCAGTCAGCGGCCGCCTCGAGCTTGGCGGTCGCTTCCAGCTGGAGGGGAATGCAGGCGGCACGATCAGGCACTGCGAGCGTCCCTCGTATCTCGGGCTGACGTGGGAGTTCGGCGGAGACGTGAGCTGGGTGGAGGCGCGCCTGTGTAGTGATGGCATCGGCCGCTCGCGCCTTGCGATTACGCATACCGCGCTGGTGTCCGACCACTGGCACAAGTTCGGTCCCGGTGCCGTCGGCGTAGGTTGGGAGATGGGCTTGCTGGGGATGGAACTGCATCTTACGCAGCCGAACGAACCCAAGTTGGACGGGGAAACGTTCCACACGACTCGTGACGGAAAGGCGCTCATCGTCGGAAGCAGCGCGGCGTGGGGCCGGGCGGCCGAGGCAGCGGGAACGGATCCCGACGCTGCGTGCGCAGCGGCGCAGCGTACCGCGGCCTTTTACACGGGAGACACGGTCGCGCCGGATTGATGCACGCTTTCGACGTGTTCCACGTCCCGGAGTGCCGCGGTGTTATTGTCGATGCGTTATCGACGTGGGCGTTGACTCGTCATCGCGGCGACGATGACTGCTCCGACCTTCTCCGCCGCTTCAACAAGGTGCGCCCGTGCTGCTTCGTTGAGCAGGACCGTACAGGGGCAAGCTTTCGAATCGCGCAGCGGTTGACGGCATCGGCCCCGATGGCGCGCCAGCGCAGGTTGAGCACTTCGTTGCGGCGGCATCCGGTCAAGGCCAGCAGCCGGATCGCGGCTGACGGCCTCGGGCCATTCGGCTTCGCGGGCGTCGAGCGCGTGTGAGAACAAGGCCGGACCATTGCCTCGCAAAAGAAGGCGCTCGATCTACTGAAGGACATCGCAGCCATGCGACGGCGGATCCGGCCGGGCCCGCCGTTTGTTGGCAGACGTAAGCGTTCGGTAAGGGGGTGATGGCCTTTATTTTCGGCGTTTGATGGCTGTAT
>JAPOVX010000065.1 GCA_026707935.1 Paracoccaceae bacterium | reverse complement strand
CCCGCCAATCAATAACTTGAAACACAATTCAGCAGGATGCCGACTGGAAGTTCGGTTTAGTGGTTGGTTACTCGGTAGCGTTTCAGGAGCGAATGCCGCGCGCGCCATGCTAAGACTAACCACATGCGCTATTTCTCGCTACGAAGGCTGCCTTTTCCGCAATTCAGCTTGCGTGGGCTTGCATAATCAGCAATCAAGAACTAAGTATGCAATTTGGCCAACACTAGAAAAACTCCGCGTAATAAGGGTGCAGCATTAGCCTAAAGACCGATCTTCCTTATTACTTTCCAAATGCCGCGACTCAAGGCACCCCGGGCAAGATAACGTGCAAATGATGCGAACCCTCGCGACATTGCCGATACCCTGTCAAACAAGAATAGGAAGCGGTAAACGTAACGCAACATGTCTTCGGTCAATTCCAATAGGGGCGCTGCCCCGCCAATCCAGAGGAAATAGACGATACCCTCCGACCTTGGTTATGCTGGCAGTGGATTCGATACCGGAGTATTCAAGAACAACGATACCTGAGACGTTGTTCAACAACTACGGTCTATTCGATTCCAAGTAAGCTACTTTTTCCGCCAGAGCCCACCCCCCGATTGAATTCGTACGAACCTGGACAACCATTCGGATCTCGGTTTATGCGCTCACTCACCTAGAATTCTCTCGCGTGCGATACGTTCGATTTGTGCGGCGTCGATGCTGCCATCAGATCCGTCTTCCGAGACTATTAGGCGATCGCTGAAGCCGTTGTTTTCGTACCACTCAAGCTTGCGTGCCCACGCTTCACGGTAGCTTGGCACTGTCAACATCCCAAGGTGTTCCCAGAAGTATACGTCTCCTTCAAAGCTGACCGTGAAGTCCGGCAGGCGGAAATCCTTGGCGTCCGAGCGGGAGAATAGCGGCTGCTCGTACTGATAGCTGATTTCGAGACTCTCTAGAATGTCCGCGACGATGACCTCGCTCTTGGAGCGAACTGCCACGCCTTGGCGCGTGCGATGGATGAGCGCTTCAAGATTCGGCCTCTTCACGTCATCCGGGCGTAGCGCCAAGCCAAACATGTTTGTGTTTCGCATCCTTGTGTCAGAGAATTCGGGATTGCGTAAGCGCCGCAGTGGCTCGATGTCTTTCTCGATGAGCAGCACCAGCCTGTGTCGGAACCGGGTAAGTCCGGTGTAGACCAATTCGCGTGACAACGTCGATGCGTTTTGAGGAACGATCAGAAATACAACCCTGAAGTCACTGCCTTGTGCCTTGTGAACGGTGAGCGCGTATGCGAGTTCCAGTTCATCGCTCACCTGCTGACCGAAATACCGGTACGACACGTCAGTTTGTGTGGAGAAGACTACATCTGCATAGTCCGAAGTGGTTCCCTTCCTCGTGCTGCTGACGATTCCGATTTCACCGTTCGCCACATAGTCCAACCCGGTGCTTCGAGGCCAGCCTTTTTTACTTCGATTGACAATCTGGATCACCTTGTCCGTCCAGACAATCTCCTGATCTCCAAAGGGACGCGGCGACCCCGAATTTAGTTTTTTTGCTCGCGCGATCAGGCCACGCTTGTATGCGCCCTGCATTAGCCGATTCAGATCCTCTGTGCCAAAGTGCTGAGCGCGGGTTGGCGATAGAACCTGCCAGTCCTCGCTGCGTCGCCACTCTTTCGTATCAATACCGAGCGATGCGTTGAAGCTTCCGTAGTCGTCACCGATGTCCAGATTCGCACTCATTTGAGCTTTCAGCTTTGCCAGTAGTTCATCGTGGTCTTCCCAGAACACCACCTCTAGGTCGCCCGAGGACTCGCCACGAGCTACCGATGCCAAGATTTCATCATCTCCGGGGTTTACAACCGAAGCCCTGTATCCGTCCGCGAGTGCCAGCGCAACGCTGTCTGCGGTCGGTTCGTCCTCATCCTCGTCCACGCGCATTCCGACGCTGAGAGGAGCGATGCATTCGGGCTGCTCATGTTCCAACCACTCGATAATGTCGGCAAATGGCCGACCTGGACCGATCGGCGGGAGTTGGTTGGGGTCACCCACCAGTATCAGCCGACTTAGCGGTCCCGTATCAAGAGCTCGAAGTAGTGTCCCGAACAGGTCGGTAGGGATCATCGAACATTCGTCAATCACGACTGTGTTCGCCGGGAAGGGGCTCTGATCGCTCTCCTGCTTGAGATCGAAAATTTCCGGCATGAACCATCCTTGTCTCAACAAAAACTGATGGATGGTCATCGCTTTCCGCTTCGTTTTTGTCGACAGACGAACGCGTGCTTTCCCGGTAGGAGCCAGCAGCAGCAAGGGGTTGCGGCCCTCTGCCCGAATGAGCTCTTGGAGGAAGACCTTGAGAGCTGATGTCTTTCCAGTGCCGGCGCCTCCGGTCAAGATGCTCAACCTCCGCGAAAAAAGCGTCCGAAGAGCTGTTACTTTCTCGTCCAAAGCTAGATGCTCGCGCTCGCTCGTCGGCTTGCCAAACTCTTCTTGGAGAGCGGATAGCCAATCGATGGCCGGCTCAGGGTCCGAATTTAACCTCTTTGCTCGCCGCTTAATTATCGTGGCCGCGCGGTGCTCTAACGAGTGCAGGTGCCTGAGTGCCACCAGCTTCGGATCGGAATCGAATGCGGTCCAAAGGACTTCCTCATAGAACTCGGCTTCCGCCAATATGAACTCTCGGTCAGGCTCGCAGGCCCTCTTGTCCGGGAACCGTACGAGGATGCGTTTAAGAAAGTCGGAGAATTCAAGGACCGTGTCGCCCTCGTTCGCCCTCTCCCTTAATACCTCAACCCCCACAGCACGAACACGTCGCCGATCGTCGTGTGTCACCTCGTCCTCGTCGGGGAAAAGAGCAGCGTTTCCTTCGGGGCGGAGACCGTGATCAACCGTCTCAAGCGCCACCGGCTCCGAGCGCGCGGCACCACGATCGCTTTCGCACAGGATGTAGGGATTGGCGACCAGCACCTCCTCCGCAACAGCAATCCCGCTCGCTGCCCGTTGGTCGGGATTGGCAATGCGTTGAACTTGGTCCAGCGTGAGTTCGAATCGGGCTAGTTTGGACAAGAGCGCCTGCCGTGACTTGAGGAGGCCCCACCGCTCACGCGCCTTGGCCAAGCCAGCTTCGTAAGGCCCACGAGGAGTCTCTTTCACCCCGTTTAGAATCGAGAGCACGTAGTCCCATGCGTTTTTGCCGTTCTTCGCCATGGGAGCCAGGACCGCGCGTTGGAAGGAGGTGCCCTTCGAGCACCCGAGATACTGCAGGACGCTGCCAGCACCGGGGAAGGGTCCCCGTCCGTGCCATGCCTCTGCTAGAACGTCATTCAGCCAAGCGAGCCGCCGCTCCCAATCACCAGCGATGTAACCGTCGTCCGCCACGCGCTCCACGCACTGGATCAAGCGCTCAAGGATGGCAACGGAGGTGTCGTCTGATACGTGCTCCCCACCGTAGGAGAATGGGACCAAGGCATTCCGCGGAACTCGACAGATGATGTCGTCCGTTGGCAAACCCTGGCGCAGATACTCCTGGTAGGGAATCCGCGCTCCCTGGTCGGGATAGCCTTGGGTAATGCGCCTCGACCAAACGGGGTATCGATCCTGATACTGGGGAGTAGTACCGAAGTAAAGCTGCGGCCCAACCTCCTGGATTCGACCTGCGCCTACGACGATTCGAGACGCATTTTCGTCAAGGGGATTGCCTTGATTGCAGTAGTAGAAGACCAGCGATTGGCGCGTCTCCAACTTCCTCCAAAAATGCCTCAAGAGCGCTCGCTGGCGATCCGGCTCATACACCCACCCGTTGGTGCGGTTTTCATCCGGCCCTCGGATCGTCAGGTCTTCCGCTTCGCAAACCTCTTGGAAAAACTCCTCGCGCATCCAGCGATATGGCGCCGGACAGGAGGAGTAGGGAGGCATGCCCTCAGAGACCGGGGGGAGCTGACGGAAATCCAGCGGGTCACGGTGGACGATAACGAACCCGCGGTCGCCGTAAGCGGCGGGGTCTCGTGAGCAGGGTGGAAGCCAGCCATTAAGGTCAGCAAGAGCGGTACCTGCTGCCTTGCGCTCTTTTTCGTCATCGCGGGAGTCGCGGATGTGTTGATGGACGATGCAGTGGGCATTCAGGTGCGGTGAATCGCAGACCCGCCCATCCCAACCACGATCATGCCAAGCCAGCCGCGCGGACAGATGCGTCGTCATTTCTCGACTATACCGACGCCTGCCAGCCGCTACCACACACTTAGAAGGTTCGGGCCGCCTCATAGTCGTCTCCCAATTGGGCAACGAGCCATTTTCAAACAAAAACCTGTGTCTCACCGCGCGCGCCAGAGTCGGCCTCTAGAGTATTCGGCATCTTTTGCGCCTATCCAGCGGCATCTGCCGGGAAGCACCAATTTGGATTCTCGACGGCCCGCCCGCATCCGTGTAGCCGTCAGGGCGTCCGCCGTTGGTTGGCGCCCTGAGCTCGAATCGCAACGCGGAGAGGGAAGTTTGACCGGAAGCGCAGGCGGCGGGGCGGCGCTCCGGGACGTTCCGCCGCGACGACCCACTGCTGAATCTCCTACCCAAGGGCGTCATCCCTTTCCCCGGCAGTGGCATCACTGGCAATCTCGTCGACAAGGCGACTTTGATGAGCATACCGGTCATGAAGGCCGCGTGAACGGCAACAAAACCGCGGGCTGCGTCGCTCCGGCACGGCTCGCTTCACTCCGGCCGCTGCCTGCCGCAGTGGCCACCGGTTCACGCACTTATTCAGTCACGAGTGCCCCGGACCGTGACAGCAATCCGCGAAGTGCGCCATGCACGACTTCCTGTACAAGTGCGGTCACGAGTGCTGACGCTCCCGCCGATGCCTCCGGCATCATGCTGGACACCGCCGTCCGCATCATTGTCCCCGCAACCCGCCCGCTCAATCGCCGCAGCGGCTTTCTCCCGCCTGTTATCCAGCGGCGATTTTCCCTTTCGCTTCTCCTTGATTCCGGACCAATATTGACCGCGGAGCGGTGGCACCGACACACCCCACGCACCTGAAGGTGAGGGGGTGTCCAGCGCGCGCCTAGCCTGCCTTCCATCGCATTAGAGCGCCTTCTGGCGCCTCCCTGTTGTTGGGTCCGAGTGTATGCTCAGAGCATACGCCGGGATGCCCAATGATTCCGGCCACTTGTGAAAGCCTGTATGCTCAGAGCATACGCCGATTGGATGGATCGCTCCTGCATGTATGCTCAGAGCATACGTGCAATCTTTTGTCCCGAAAGGCCATGACGGACCTGCAGGCAGTGTTGATCTCGGCGGTTTTCCAAGCCTGAAATACAAGCATTCGGAGAAAATACTGTGATCGAAAACGCAACCGGCACGACGAAAACCGGCGCAAATCCCCCTCGCGAACAGACTGAGCCGCGCAGGCCCCGGTCGATCCGGTTCTCCGATGACGAGTGGACGGGGATCGAAAAGGCGGCCGAGGCGCGCGAAATGACGGCGGCAGAACTCATCCGCCATGCGGCGATGAGCCTCGCTACGGGCAATCTCGGTCCGAGTTCCCCACCATTTCCACCCGAAACCGTGGCTCAGATCGAGCGCATTTATCGCGGCGTCTACCTGCTTGCGACGCTCAAGCGCGACGAAATGATCCGCGAGGGGCGGCAGGACGAGTTTGATCGAATCGGACAAGACGCCCGAGATTCACAGATTTCTATCCAACAAGCGGCTTCCAGAACAGCCGGATGAGCGTTTAGTGTCGAGCTTCAGTTGCGGATCGATGCCCTCCACGAGCCCTCCTGTCTCCCGGAGTAAACCGTTTTCGGTAGTGGCTCAATGTGAAATCTAGCAATTTGCGTGCCGATCACTGAACTGCGGCCATCTAGGAAGCCAGGGCCTAACCCTTTGATTGTTGTTGGATGAGCTTGAGAGAGCGCGCGATCTCTTTCAAATGATTGGCTGAGGCACGTTCGGCTTCCGGAGTACGGAACCCCGCATGGTATACATGCTTGTCAGCTCTTTCTTGGTGGGTCATCTTTCTAATTGAGAATCGGCTTGCTTCAACAGTAAGGGTCCATCCGCAGCACAGGTGCAGGACAAGAAACCGCAATCGCATTCGCGCCAGCTTGTCGCTGTTCGGATGCGGCAGAAACACTGCCCCAAACCAGAAATCGTAATCGGTATCGGAAGCTCTGCCGATGGCGCCGGGGCCTCCGATGAAGACTTGATGCAATTCTCTAATGGATTTATCTGTGTTGAAACCAGGGAAATTGATGCGAAGACCGAAGGGGAACGGAGATCCTTGGAGCACAACTACCTTCACAACTCTCCAGCAGAAAAGAACGCCGGCGAGGACGATTACAAGTCTCTGGGCTATCTCGCTAGGTAATGAATCACTGAGGCCGACATCGAATAGCCCCTTAAACACAGGAGAAAAGATGTCCCTCAGTTCCTGGTACATCCATATCGAAGCGGTCGTGACGGCAATCAACCATATCCACCACCAGACAAAGGCGAAGCGAGTGCGCGTAAGTTCCATTGGGTTTTCTCCGTTTTGAGTGAGAGGGCAACAAATGGTGGAAACGATGAAAGAAGATCCGGCGTCAGCGAAGTAGTCCCTTTAATCCAGTACTTCCGTCGCGTGTATGGGAAATAATGATGTCGGAATAGCCGTTACGACCTTCGCTTGCCGACGACTCGCCATGCATTCCTGACCTCGGAAAACTCATTCGGATCACTACAAATTTCCCGCCAACGTCGAATCTGTTCCGACTCTTCCGATCCTGACTCTTGGAAATACTCGAATAGAGCAAACGCCAAGGACGCCGCCGAAGCCCGGATAATGATCACGCCATCCTGATCGTTGCCCGCCACACCATTCGACGTTTCCTCTGCGATTTCTTTGAGGCCGGCAAGCAGGGAAGCCAGCACCTCTGCCGAAAGGAACCATGGCTGATTCTCGACCAGATCCGCAATGACGCTCAGCCGGCCCGCGAGCGCCGGCCGATGCCGCCATTGGACGCCCTGGACCAGCATGGTGATGACCAATGCCAAGCCGCCACGCGTCTCCTCCTGGGTCGATCCGCGCACCAATACTCCGGCTGCTCTAAGTGCATCGACTACAACATCACGCTCTTTGTCGAACATCGCGGCAGCCACTCGCTCGGTAACCTGCGTTCGAACATCTGGAATCACGCTCAATGCGGCCGCTTCCAACTCCATCGTGGGCATATCACGTGCCGCCAAGTCCGCCAGGAGTTCTCGAAGCTCGGCAACCCTTTCCTCGCCATTGTTGTCTGCTTGCAGTTGCGAAAACACCGAGGATAGGGCCATGACGGCTTTCCGGGTTATCCGCTTCACGTTCTGTGCGGGTGCCCCGAACGGCGTCGGCATCCGATAGTTCAACTGAAGCTTGTTCTCGTTCCACCACCGTAAGAGTGTGGCGGCCAATTCGAAAGCCTCAGTCTGAGACCATCCGACTACTCGTGCAGACCTGTGCAATTCGTCCAGGACATCATCAAGGCGACTGTCTTCCGACCGGTCGCCAAGTATCGTGAGCAGCCGCTGCTTGACTCGTTTTACTGGATCGATCTCCGCGGGATGTGGCAACTCTATGCATTTGTAGGTGCAATACCCGGCAATGATCGGCACACCCGGAGCTTCAATACCATCCCACAGCAATTCTCCAAGGTGTTCAGACTGCCGTTGGCTGAGCTTGTCTCGGCCATGCAGCCAAGCAAGTTTCGTCGCCGTCCAGTCACGTTCTTGTGCATCGTTCCCGGCTTTATTGAGCAACTCGTCGATCTTTTCAGGCGTTACGGCGAGCGCGTCTCCACGCACCAATACCTGTGGATCCAGTGCCAGTAGCGGATTGACGAATTCCTGCTTCTCAATGTCGCTCAGATCGTTCGGTGGCGGGAAATCGATGAGCAAAGGCGCCGCGCGTGCATGTTCTGCGATCGACATGCTGCCGAAGAGTCGTTCAACGAAGCGATTGACTCTCGTGAAGACATTTCTCCGCTTCGATGCGTAGATTGCTTCGAGGGCGTCCAACAGGCGTTCCCGGAATTCCGGCGAGCACTTGTAGCAGAGTCGCGAAAACACTTCGGGGACGGTCTTCGCGACCAACTCAATGGTCTTGGCTTCGGAATCGTCGGGTTCGTTGACCATGGCGATCGCGCGCTCAAAGGCCGGAAGGTAGATTTGGAAGAGTCCGTCAACTTCTTCCCGCTGTAGACGCGCGAGGTACTCTCGGTCGAACAGCCCATCAGCGGCCTCCTGGTCGCCAACACGGACAATATTCGCCAATGCCCAATGCGGCGAATAGGATCGGATCCGAGGCAGCGTTGACTCTATCCGCTTTCGTACGAAATATGTGTGCTCGACCCGGTATGGCATACCAAGGTCTTCATACATCCGGAGTAGTCCGTATGCAGCCGCGATCTCCTCGTCAAATCCAAAGTGAATCGTTGTAGAGGTCCTTCCAAGATCAAAGCTATGTGTCGTGCTTTCCTGCCCCCGGCCTTCCGACCGGTGCCGCAGACTTGCCGACAGCGACGCGATCTCCTGGTGCGGATCGCACTTGTATCGTTTCAGCTCGTTCCACCGCTCAGACAATTCGTTCCGAAGGCTCCCTTCGTCCGAATACAGTTCCGTCCTGGACCTGCCGTGTTCCACGGCCCAAAGCAGGAGCATGACGACCGACTCTTGGGAAACAAGCGTGTAGTCCTCGATTACAGGATTCAAGCCCAGTTGCTGACGGAGGGCCGAAAGACTCGCCTCCAGGATCGAGTGCGCGGCCGCTATTTCTCCCAGCTCAGCCATCAGCGCCGCACGTTTCGCTTCCCAGAAGGGCAGGGTCTCGGTGCTTTGCCAGTCCACCAGCAGCCGTTTCGCTTCAGCCGGGTCGAATTGGAACAATGCGTGGAGCGCCTCCTCCAATAGAAGCCTGGCCCTTTGTTCTGGCAGCAACCTTTCGAAGCCGTGCCTGATCGTCCGTCTGACCTCCTGCCAACGTTCAACTAATCCCTCTTCGCGATAGTGCCGCAGAAGCCATAGTCGAATGTCGGCAACAGCCTTCTCCACCGAGGATCTGGTCCAGCCGGATCTTGCTGGCAAAGGTAGCGTCTCGTCGCCGTACTTCGTTGCAATGTCGCCAAGAAACGCTTCCAACTCGCTCGTCAGCGGGAAGAGGCACCGCTCCAGACGCCACGCCAGTTCGTACGCAAGGTCCAGGTCCAAGGGAGTTTCCAGAGAGACAAGATCAATCAACGGCACCTGAGATAGATGCCAAAGCCATTCCTTTGTATAGAACCAAAGGAAATTTCGCCGGTCCTCAGGCATCACCACCCAGCCTGGGTACTCGCCTCGCTGGCGCCGCCATTCGACAGTTATTTCACGGTATTTCTCCGGCTTGGCCTCACTCGCCCAAGATCGGACATCTGCCGAGACGATCGGCCAGTCCGCGGCGCGGGTCTTGCCGCTCTTGAGATAATCGAGAAACGCGCCCACCGCCCTTCCCGGATCCATCCTGAACCCAGACAGGTCGACTACAACGATGCTCCGGTCGTCGAGCAGCCTTCTCTCCGCCTCGGTCAGCGCATGAAACATCCCGACCAGATAAATTTTCGGTGCGGTTGCCCTCCCGATGTGATCCCGTATCCACCCGATCCACTGCAGGAAGTTCGGGTCATCACCGGAAAAGCCCATCAGGCAAAGCGTGTTCTCAAGCAGCGACTGACGCACCGTGTTTACGAATGGCGCATGGTCTCTGGGATATCGGCGGTAGTCTTCCTCCGTAACGACGAAAGGCGGCGATGGGAAGCTGCCATGCAACTTCACGATCCTCGGCTGGTTTGCGTAAAGCAGGTCCTGATCGGTAGCCACAACGTCGTAGTGTTTGAGCGTCACGGATGCACGCGCCCGCTCGAGCAGCGTGTCGTAGTTGGTTGTGAAGACATCCTTCCAGGGCAAGTCCAAGAGTTTGTTGTGCACCGACGAGGGTTCGTAGCCCAAATTCGGTATAGCCCGGCGCAGGAGTTCGTCCAGGGCGGGACGTCCGAACGCGGCCTGGATCTGATCGGCCAGCTTGAGGAGACTCATGTACCGGGCGTCTTCGCCCGGGGGCCGTCCATGCAGTTTCTTGTAGAAGACGTCCCCAAGCTCCTGCCAAGTCGGAAATGATGCTGCGGTCGAATCCACCGGCTTCGCGTTGCGGCTGAAACCCGCTCCCACCATGACCGCCGCGTTGCCCGACCACAACCGATTAGCAATCTCGTCGAGATACGGCTTTATTTGTTCGGGTACTTCGTCAGGCACGTTCGCTCACTTACGGCGGAAAAATTGCGAGTCTAACCGTACTCCCCCTCAGATGTTCCAGCTTCAAGGCCACTCAGATGCGCGACAACAGGTTATTGGAATCCGCATCTTCGCGAGGGCACTCACGCAACATGTGACGCGGCGCCATGATTGTGGTGCGCGAACCAGCAGATGCTCCCGATAACGCCCGGAAGACTTGCGCCCCGCAGGAATACGTGGCAAAAAAAGGCCACTTTCGACGCCGTGGTCTCGTCAGATACCGCGCTGCCAACTACCGCATTCGATGAATTCAAAGCTCTCCAAACGGCACCAAAGGCCTTGGTCGCAGCACGCCTGAAGAAGACAACTCCTGGCCGCGTCGGTTAACGTGGAAGCAGCCGATCAGATAGGCGAAGATGAGCAAACTCATGAACCATTACCACCCCCAACGCTCAAGCACGTCCGCTATGCATACCGGGGCAAACATGAGCCGCCGAGTAGGGGACACAGTACCTAAAAACCTGCGCCATCCGATCAACGCTAGCGGGGAACGCTAATCCACCCATGTTTCGCAAGTCCAACTCGGTCGTCGTATGCACTTTCATTTCTACAATCCCTATTTCCGTTACGCCCGTTACCGTTGCTTGGACTTTCTTCTGAATCCAACGGCGCTTGAGCTGTAGGTGGTCTGCCGTAGAGGACTGTTGTGTGAACCGGACTATCTTGGCATAGCCTTTGCGTAGACGGCAATCCAATTCTCGGCTGATTCTGCGGAATAAGTGCCGTGCTCGGAACCTTCAGGGGGTAATCGGCTAATCGGCTTGCCGATGTGCGGCTCTAGACGCTCTCGCAAATCCGCTTCCTTATCCGGCATGCTCTTGATTGCCAAATCAATAACACGTTGCTCCAATCCACCTTCGAAAATTACTTTGGAAAAATCGCTTTCTTTGTCAATAGAATCCCGGATATTCTCTGAATACCTAGACATATTAGGCCGGTCTCGGCTGGTCACACCCTGAAGTTCGGCCCGATAAAGATTGGCTCCCTGAAGGTGCGTTCCTCCCAAAAAGGCTCCTTGAAGTTTCGCACGGCGAAGATTCGCACCAGCAAGACAAGCTTCAGCAAGGTCAGCTCCTTGCAATTTCGCAGAACTTAAATCTGCCCCAATCAGAATGGCCCCCGAACACCGTGCTCCTTGCATATTGGCAAAATGAAGCACAGCCCCTTCTAGCCGTGCTAGAGCATGAACCCCTTGTAGGTTCGCGAATAGTGCCTTCGCCCCTTGCATTCTCGCCATAGTTAGATTCGCTTTCTGCATGTGCACGTCTTCGAGATTAGCCAATTCGAGATTAGCCTCCTGAAGTTTCGCCCATTGCAAATACGCTTGGGTCAGAATGCCTTTCTGCAATCGTGCCCCTCGAAGGTCTGCTCCGTTAAGCCAGCTTGCGCTTAGGTTGGCTTTGAGACCTTCGAAAACACTGTGCGGCTGCACGAACAGCAGAGTCACCAGGCTTTGAATCTCCTCGGATGGTTCCCGCGTAAACCTATCGCGATACCCCGCGTCCGATGTTGTTCGTCGAATATGTGCACAAAGAATATCCAGCACGGTCTGACGAAGATTTTCAGTGTCCCGAGCCAAATAGAAGAGTTCGTAAGCCCCACCCAGTCGAACGGAATCCGAAGTGTGGCCCAGGTGCTCGATAGCATTCTTGAAGCGCTCTTGCCGCTGCCCTTCCTCAGCATTTAGATTGGCCTTCGCCTGAAGATCCGTGGCTCGCGCTTGCGCCCTCGCCGCGTCTTCCATCGCCTTGGCGCGTTTGTAGGATATCGCGGCCTGTAAGGCGAGCAGGATGCCACCCATAGCAATCCCGAGAAATTCCAGAATCCTAGACTTTTCTGATACATCGAAAAGGAAGAAATAAATCTCCGGATTCTCGGAGAACATGACGCCCAGGAAACTCCATAGCACCACTATCAGCGTAGCGACAAGAGTGCAAACGACCCAAGGGATCGAAGAAAGGACGCTCGTAATTTTCAGCTTCTTCAGCCAGGATGGCATTGCTCTTACTCTCTCCCAAGGCAACTATGTGCGGACCTATTCAATTGAGAATTATCCTCATGATTGTGAATCTTGGATTCTCGGCCCTGAATTCTCCTTCGGAGATCAACGCTAAGCGCCAGCGGCGATTCTAAACGTCGTGCCCAGTGTTCTGGGTCACTGATATTCGCGCCTTGGGGGCCGATCAATACAGTCTAGGCCTCGCCAGGTCAATAGGGTATAGATCGCGGCGGTTTCAGTGCGGTTTGACGCTTGAGCGCAGTGGGGGTTAAGGTGCGGAATCGGTTGGTCAAGAGTGCCGGGCATGCTTAGGAATGTGACGTTCAGGACGTTCAAGTCTTTGAAAGACGTGGCCGTTGATCTCGGGCTCGTGAATGTTTTCATCGGCGCCAACGGAAGTGGGAAGAGCAATCTGCTTGAAGCGTTCGGTGTCCTGTCAGCGGCCGCCGACGGCAAGGTGGACGATCAATCCTTGCTTGTGCGGGGCGTGCGTCCAGGCGTCCCTGCGCTTTACAAGTCGGCCTTTCGGAGAAAACCGGGGGAACACATCCCGCCGCACTTATTCTTCGGTGCGTACGGCAATGGCGCCAAGTACGAGGTCACGCTCCACAACCCACTAGCAGATCCGGCACCGGCGTGGCGATTCAAGTCGGAAGTCTGGGGAGACGAAGAAGGCGGTACATACGTGAGCCGCGCACCCGCACAGAGGGTGAAGTCGGATCCGGAACGTGGTCTGGCGGCGTGGAAACTCGTGGAAGTCGAATCTGGCCCTGGTGCCGAACTGCTCAAACGTCTCCAGGACTATGTAATCTTTACGCCGACGACGTCTGTTCTTAGGAGCGTGGCGAGCGAGCCGCAACCTAGGCAACCGTTGGGGCTATCAGGGGGCAACCTGCCGGAAGGACTCCGGGGGCTGTTTCGGCAACGAAGAAAGGACGAACGCAGCAAGCAGATCTGCCAAGAAGCATTAGGACTAATCGATTGGGCGAAGAGCTATGGTTACGGTCCCTCGCACAGCTTAGCACTATCTCCCGCAGCGGCGTCGTCGGAATTCGTCGTTCGCTTCCGGGACAAGTTCATGCAAGAGAAGAAGAATATGCTGTCGGGATACGACGTTTCCGAAGGCGCCCTCTACGTGCTGTTCCTTGCCGTGATCGCGGGCAGTGCAAGAACACCTAAGCTGTGCGCTGTAGATAACGCTGACCACGGTCTGAATCCGAGATTGGCCCGGACACTAATGGACCATTTTTGCGAGTGGTATCTCATGGCGGAGGGACAGCGACAGGTGCTGTTGACGACACACAACCCGTTAGTGCTGGACGGACTGCCGCTTCAGAACAAGGAAGTGCGCCTATTTACCGTGTCGAGGACCAAGTCCGGTAGCACCAGAGTGAGGCAGGTTCTCGTCGATGACGAATTGCTTGCCAAAGGGCAGCAAGGATGGAGTCTGTCGCGCCTCTGGACCATGGGGCATTTGGGCGGTATGCCCAATGTCTGAGTTGACTAGAGTCGCGGTTGCCGTCGAAGGACCGACAGACGAAGTGGTTATCGAAGCGATCATTGATACTATCTTAGGTGGGACAGAATTTGAGTTGCAGTTACTGCAACCGGAGGGATCGAGCGTATTCGGTACCACAGCGGGGAGTAAGAGAGGACTCGGCTGGCACGGTGTCTTCCGATGGTGTCGAGAAGCATCGACGGAGGGCGGCGGACGTGTTTCTTCATCGGCAGTATTCGCGCACCATGACCTTGTGGTGGTTCACGTGGACGCCGATGTCGCAGGCGTGACCTACGAAAGCGGCAATATCTCGTTTCCTCCTCGGGTTGATCTGCCATGCGAGCAGCCGTGCCCGCCGGCGAGCGCAACGACAGATTCATTACGCGATGTCGTACTCAATTGGCTTGGGGAGGTGGACTGCCCGAACCGCTTGGTCCTGTGCATTCCTTCGAAGAGCATGGAGGCGTGGGTCGTGGTTGCCCTATGGCCGGATAATCCAGTTGTTGGAAGGGGCAATTGGGAATGCCGCAAGAGGCCTGAGACGCAACTCGCAGCGTTACCTAAAGGGCGGAAGCTGGCGAAGACGAGAGCAGACTATGTAACTCGGGCAAAGGAGATCGGCAGCGGATGGTCGATCACCGTGTCAAAGTTGCAGGAAGCGAAGAGATTTCAAACAGAGTTCATGGCTGCTTTGGGATCACGTCAGCAGAGATAAAGTTTGCGTAATGTGCGGAAGGAGATGCCCGTCGGGTGGGCCAGACCGCAACTCCGTGCCACCGATACTGCGAGGAAGGTCGGGAGCCTCATCGTGCGCGCGACGGAATCCCTTTGCCCTCGCTTACTTTTTTCTGCTTCTGCTTCTCTTGATTCTCGCTACGAGTGGATTTTGCATTTTCTCGTAGAGCATGAACAGATGTTCGACACGCTCTCGCTCTGAGCGGAAGCCGGCATGGCGATAGAGCCGGTCGACGGTGCGGTCGAGCGCCAGGTGTGCTTTGCGCAAAGCGGGGGGCATGGCGTCCGGATCGTAGAGCACGTCGAGCGGCGAATCCGGAAACATGGCGCGTGCATCAAGCACCGCTTGGGATTGTGCTTCTAACGTGCTAAGCCGAGTGTCGGTGATCTCCGGCCATGGGAACGAGTTGTAAACGGAGGGCGAATAGCTGTAGTCGCTCTTGAGGCGTCCCCCAACCGTACGCATCCAAGACATATGCATAGCCGACGTGAGAATGCAAAAGTAGTGGAATGGCGCGGCAGGGATGATTTGAAGCTTGTTGGAGGCGATCACAGTCGACGGCAACATGGCTATTGGTATGTATTGCCGATTTTCGGATGATACTTCCGGAATGGCGAGATAGCCCGTATCCGGTTGGCGATCCTGCGTGAACAGGGTTGGATAGTTGGCATATTCCCGCACGCTGGCTGTTGGACTTTGAAGCCGTCCGTTACGCACGCGCTCCAATCGCTCGACAATCGGTTTCGACGCCTTTAATTCCGACGGGTCAGCATCCTTTAGCCAGAGGCACCAGCGCCACTTCCCGGAAATTATTTCGTCTCCACCGACGTATGGCTTCAGCCATTTTTCGCAGTTTGGATCAGCGGCCAATAGTTCCTCGCGGTCATCGGAATCCAGAATCAGGTTGCTGAATTTGAGATAGCCGCCCTCCGGCTTTCTGAGGCGAGCGCCGTCCGTCGGCTGGCTGCCTTTGTGCATCTTCAATCGACCTGGCGGCGGTGCGGAACGCGCAGGCACTGCGTACTGCGGGCCGTCGATCAGATAGCCATTGATTCGTGCGACCTCCGAAACGTGCGGCTCACCACGTATATGTTCGTACTCATAGATGTAGCGTTTTGGTTCCTTCGAAAATGTCAGGCCGATGACGACGCAATGCACTGCCGCTTTGCCCCGCGCTTCGCTATTCCACTGGAACGTCCGATGCGCGTATCGGATTGAAAGGTCCCCGAGCAAAATGGCAGGCCACAGAATGCCGCATTGCTCGCCTTGCGTAATCGAGTTCGTGGAAACGAAGGCAATCTCAATCGACTGGTTTGTAGCCGCATACTGTGCCGCTTTGTAGAACCAACATGTCACGTAATCCAGTCGGTTGACTTGCCCCTTCTTTCCCCAAATGTTCGCCATATCTTCCTGTTGGGGCTTCGTGCGCCATTGATGGCCGACAAATGGTGGATTGCCAAACACATAAGAACAAGTCTCGGCTGGAAGAAAAGCTTGCCAATCTATGTCGAGAGCGTTTCCGACTTCGATGTGGGGCGAGGTTTCCAACGGAATGCGCGCGTAGGTCTGGCCGAACTCTAGGCTCAGCCGATTGTTCATGATGTGATCCATCATCCACATCGCGGTCTCGGCGATGCGCGCGGGGAACTCGCTGATCTCGATGCCATAGAACTGGTCCACGTCGATTAGCGATAGTGTGGCTACATCAAGCTCCTCTTGCCCAAGTCTGGCGGCCGCCGTGCGGAGTTCTCGGATTACCTCTAGCTCCAATAGCCGCAGTTCGCGGTAGGCGATGATGAGGAAGTTCCCGCACCCGCAGGCGGGGTCGAAGAATCGCATCCTGCCGAGCTTTTCCTGAAAACGCCGAAGGTCAGTGCGGCGGCGGCTGTCCTTGCGGGACTTGAGGCGCTCGAATTCCGCCCGCAGGTCGTCCATGAACAGCGGCTCGATCACCTTGAGGATGTTCTTCTCAGTGGTGTAGTGCGCGCCTTGGGCGCGGCGTTGCTCCGGCTCCATGACGGACTGGAACAGCGCCCCGAATATGGCGGGCGAAATGTTCGACCAGTCGAAGCGGCACACGTCCAGTAGCGCTTCGCGCATGGAAGCGTTGAACGATGGGGTGCGCAGGTGCTCGCGGAATAAATCGCCGTTGACATAGGGGAAACGCGCCAAATCCTCGTCAAGGAGAGGACTGCGTTCGTCTTCTGGCGAATTCAGGACCTCGAACACTTGCCGCAGCCACGGTCCCAGGTCGGCGCCGTCCTCGCTGGTGCGGGTTTCGATGAACTCCAGGAAGATGT
>JAPOVX010000203.1 GCA_026707935.1 Paracoccaceae bacterium | reverse complement strand
TGAAATCCCTGCCTGCATTGGCCACTACGAGCTGGAGGGCCAAAAGTGTCATGGCCTCGGTGCGGAGGCGGAAAACGAGGAACGCGAGCGCCAGGAATGGGCGGCGGAGCGCGAGCGCCTTGCGTTGGAGGCGGAGGATGACATGGTGGTTATTTGGCCGCACAAGTTGATGCGGGTAGTCAAGCCCGCGCACGTATACGCCAGGCCTTCTACCAGCGCCAAGCTAGTAAATTTCTTTCCGCATTTTCCGAACATAATTTATTTTGTTGCCGTCGAAGGCCGGATTGGCGACTGGTTCAAGTTGGCTTGGCTAAAAGATGGGGAGGAGCAGTACATCTACGCGCCCCTCCTGAGCGAGATCAGCGACGAGGAGAATCGAAACCTGCCAAATCCTGGCGCCAAGGGGTACTTCTACGTGCCCCGCGTGCCCAACACCTTCCCGAACCAGCGCAAGACCAGCGACACCGGCGCTTCGAGGTAACCGGCCAAACTGCGATGTAGCCCGGATTCTCGGCGAACCGCGTGCGAACGGGCGGAAGGTCACAATGGCGCGCCTGACGATGCCGGTGAATGGTGACTACGCGATTATGGCTGTTGCTCACTAAAATTGTCGGCGTCTGAACCTGGTCCAGGAAGGCGATTCGGCCCTCAAGCTAGCCCTCGAGGCCAGCCGCCGCGAGGCCGCAGGCTCCAGCGCCGCCTGCTCCGAGCCGGAGCACGCCGCCGAGGCGGAATCCCGAGCGCACTACCCTCGCCACCGACCCTTGGGCGAGAGAGGCGGTTTCGAGACGGTCCAGGATCGTTTTCCGGATGCGGGAGGCGCCTTATGGTCCGGGCCGCCGCCGGGAACCGGAAACAGCTTGAGAATGCGGCTTTCGAATCGTTCAATAGACGTGTCCCTGAGGGCACCGTGCCGTCAAAGCCAGTGCAAGAATGCATCGAGATGTTCGCCGTCCTCCACTTGAGGCTGTAGGACCTTCCATACCGGGACGACATCCCTGTCCATCAGGAACGCGGCAAAAGGCCGGTGCATGGATCCAGAGCTGTCGGAACCGGCAAATCCGCAAGGCCGGTTGTCGAGGAACACGGATGAAGACAGGCACGGTCGTGAGCAAGAAAGCGACGCCGAAGTGTTGTGCTTCTCCGGCAGGGTCAGGATCCCGCATCCCTCCAAGTGTTCGGGAAGCCGCGGAGCGGCAGAAACCCGGTACGCGCTTTCGGCGTCGAATCGAGAAGTGTGGAAAGCAGGTCGGGGCTGTCGTTATCCCACACTGTGCGGCGGGATCAGGCCGGATTCTTCACAATTGCTCGGCGTAACCACGTCTGCGCCTTTTTCGATGAGAAATTCTGCCGCGCCGGGGCTGCCATTTTCCTCCGCCACGTGCAGGGGAGCGCAGTTGCCTTCGTTTTGCGCGTCCAGATGTGCGCCACTGTCGATGAGAAGCGCCACGACGTCAATGTTGTCGTTCAGCACAGCCCGGTGCAGGGGTGTCCAGCAACCGTCGATCCGCGCATTCACGTCGGCACCGTTACCGATGAGAAGAGTCACCATGTCGGCGTTCTCCGTGTCCACCGCATTGTACAAAGGTGTCCAGCCATACCCATCCGGTGCGTTAACATAGGCACCTTTCTCGATGAGAAGCGTCGCCACATCAAGGCGCTGATTCACGACGGTAGCGACCAAAGGTGTCCAATCCTCTTCGGCCTGTTCATTTACGTCAGCACCCCTTTCAATGAGGAGCGCAACAACGTCGATTCCGCCAAGAAGCGTCGCCCAGAGCAGAGGGGTCCGATCCCATTCGATCAGTGCCGTCACATCTGCACCGCGTTCCAGGCACCGCTCGACATCAGCAGCCTTCGCCGTTTTGAAGAACGTACTGGTGTGCCATGCGCTGCAGTCCATCTCTTGCGCATCTGCGGTACTGACGGAAAGAAACGCGGCAAAGACGACGAAACAACTGAAAATTCTCATCGCGAATCGTTTCTGTAGGATACTGTCTGGTATCCTGACAGCTGAGAAATGATGGTGTTTCGATTGTAGCCTGAGGCGGTTTCCCCGTCAGCCATGCAGTGTATTTATTGTCTGCAACAATTTCGAACAACCCGACCTTCCGGTCAGGCGGGCAATACATGCGGATGGTGTTTCTGCGGCAAATTCAGCGCTGGTCCCGGAAGCATGATAGGGGCAGCGGGCAATGAATTCGACAGGCAAGTCAATCTACAGGTTCCGGCTTGTGAAGGATGCAAGCATTGGTAATGCGAAACTTCTCATTTTGAATAGGGTATTGAGGATCGTGCGTGGCACGGTCAAAAAGGTGGTGAGTTAACCCAAGTTTCACACGCTTAAAAAAAGGTGATTGTTTTTCAGAGGCTTGCGCC